>NCBD01000004.1 GCA_002255315.1 Actinobacteria bacterium 21-64-8
GAGAAAGCTCGCCACCACTCCTTCGAGTGGAACGAACCGTCCTTCCTCCGAGGACCGATTACGTCAGCGAGGCGCAGGCGACCGGACTCGTCCCCAAGAAGGGGCATTACCGTTGCGGGACAGTACCGGGATGACACCGGAATTCGCTGCAACTTCACTATCGCGTTTTGACACGCGACACCATGACCCTACTCACCAACGCCTCACGGCGCGAATCGAGAGACGCCACGCGCGTGGCGCCACCGCGAACCAACGAGCGAACGACTTCACAGGCGCTCCGCCCGGGTCCGTTCGCCCGGCGCTTATCGACCCTCGACGTCCCACCAGATCGTCGACAGCGCACGCTCGTGCGTCGGGGCCTGGGCGGCTAAGAAGTCGTAGACCTCACCTTCGCGTTCGGGCGCCAGGCAGAGTCGTATTCGGGTGAAGTGGGCCGCCTGGGCGAGGTCGCGCTCAGCGCGCATGGCACCGCGCCAACTTTCGCGCGTGGCCACGACGCCCATCTCGGCGAGCACGTTCATCAAATCCTCTGGGGTCGGTGCACTCGGACGCTCGAGTCCCCAAAAGTGCTCCCACGCGCTCGAGAGACTGGCCAAGGGGTGATGGTCGGGTAATTCGAGCACCACGCGACGCGACGCGTGATCTTGAAGTGCGTCGAGAAACGGCACGATGTCAGCGACGTTATAGGCGACGTGGTGACTGACCACGACATCGGCCCGGTCGACGTGATTCGCCACGGCGGGCCAAAAGCCTTCGACGGTTTCAACGGCGACGCCCCGCGCTCGCGCGTTGTCGCGAAACATCTCGAGCATTTCACCTTGGTGATCGACCCCGATCACTGACGTCGCCGGAGGCGTGAGCGCGAAGGCCGCGATACCGCCGCCACAGCCCACGTCGAGCACGCGCGCGCCGGGTGCGAGCACCTCACGTGCGCGCCGGTGCGAGGGAGAGTCCTCAATCACGTCAGGAATTTGAAACAGAACGGGCGGATGAATCCACGGACTCTCGGGCGCCTGGGCGAGGATCTCGGGCGGCAGGGCCCAGGCCTCGAGCGCCTCGCGCCAGCGCGTCGCCGCGCTCACGTTACTGGCCACGACGACGAGCGAAAAAGCCCGGAGCCTTCGCGGTCGCCTCGCAGTGGCAACGATCCGCTTTCGCCACGCCCGCGAGGGCCTGTTCGACGTGCTGACCGCATCCACTCCAGGTGGGTTTGTGGCACGTGGCGCAGGTAATTCGATGACACATAACAGTGACTCCTTGGGTGAGTAGTGCTTTAGGCGAGTGAGAGAAAGAGGCGCTGCAGCTTTGCGGTGACGTCGTCGACGTTGCTCGTGGGTTCGGCGAAGCACTCGCGCAGGCTGGTCGAAATCATCGTGAAGGCGGCCGTCGTGACCGCCTTGTCGACGGCGGCCATTTGCGTGACGATCTCTTCACAGGAGCGATTCTCGTCGATCATGCGAATGACGGCGCCGAGCTGACCGTGCGCGCGTTTGAGTCGCTTGCTGATCGCCTCTTTCGCGCGCTCGTCGTGCAGGACGTGGGCGGTTTCAACCATGTCGGCCATCCTTTCGTCGTGCCGCGCTCGCGCGAGATATCGCGAGCACCGGCCCCTTCATGTTTATGCCCCGCAGGGTATTTGTCAACACTACGGTCAATCGTGCGCGAAGCTCACGCGCGGCAAGAGCTTGTCGAGCCAAGTGGGCAACCACCAGGCCGCGCGCCCCGTGAGGCGTAGCAGCACCGGCAACAGTGCGAGTCGGACTAAAAACGCGTCGAGCAACACCGCGACGCCCAAGATGATGCCCATCTCTTTGGGGGGAAGGGGGCCCGAGAGCGAGAAGGTGAAAAAGACCGCCACCATCACGGCCGCCGCCGAGAAGATGACCCGGCCCGAGTGCGCGACGCCGTTGATCATCGCGTCTTTGGGATCACCGGAACGCTCGTAGTGCTCCTTCGCACTCGAGAGCAAAAAGACCGTGTAGTCCATCGAAATCGCGAAGATCATCGCGAAGAAGAAGACCGGCCCCCACGCGTCGAGAAATCCCTGGGGCGTGAAGTGCAGCCACGAGTGACCCCAGCCATCTTGAAAGACGAGGCGCGCGACGCCAAAGGCACCCGCGGTAGCGAGCAGGCTCGTCACGACACCCAAGAGCGCCACTAACAGCGCGCGTAGCGCCACGACCAACAAGAGGAAGCCGAGCAGCAACACCAGCCCGATGACCTGTGGTGTTTTAACGACGAGGGCGTGCTGGAGGTCAATGTTTTCTGCGGCGGCACCCCCGACGAGTGCGCCCGGTGGCAGTTCGCTTCGTAGTCGCGCGAGGGTGGTCGCTAGTTTCGGACTCGACGGGTCAACACTGGGCACGACGTCAATCAAGGAGAGCGACGGACGCGACGCGGAGATTTGCGGCGGTAGCACCCCGGCGATACCGGGGTCCTGGCGCAGCGTGGTGAGCGCCCCTGGGACCTCGCTCGTCGCGACGAGCACTTGAAGCTGACCGGGAGCCCCCGGTCCAAAGGCCGACTGCACCTCTTGATAACCCACGCGCGCCGGAGCGTTCGCCGGCACCACTTTGATCGACGGCATGGCGGTGCGCAGACCGAGCACGGGCAGCGCGAGCGCGAGCAAGACCACGAGCGCGGCCCCACCAAAGACCAAGGGTCGACGCCAGAGCATCGCGCCCCACTTGCCAAAGCGCACCGATCGGTGTTCGCCCGCGTGCACCCACGGCAGTTGTAGCGCGTCGACGCGGTCGCCGAGCTTGCCTAACACCGCGGGCAGCAAGGTCAACGAAGCCGCCAACACGAAGACCACCGCGAGCATGATTCCGCCCGCCATGGATCGAAAAGCTGGCGAGGGCACAATCATCACGCTCGAGAGTGAAATCAACACCGTGAGTCCCGAAAAGAGCACGGCCTTACCGGCCGAATCCATCGTTTCACCCACGGAATGGGCGACGTCGCGCGATCGTCCAAAGTGCGCGGCACGAAAGCGCACCACGATGAACAGCGCGTAGTCAATACCGAGCGCGAGGGCGAACATGAGCGCAAAGTTCATGGCCCAAATCGAAATGGGCGTGACCTTGGTGAGTAGGTCAAGCATGCCCGCGGCCGTCAAGAGCCCCGCCATCGTTAACAACAGCGGCAACCCGGCGGCGACGAGCGAGCCAAAGGCGAGCACCAAGATACCGAGGGTCACCGGCCACGAAAAGAGCTCGGACTTCATCATCGCGTTGCGATTAGCCGTATTGAAGTCGGCCCAGAGCACCGACGAACCGGTCGCGGTCACCGAGACGTTCTTCGTCGACAACGCGGCGAGGGGGCCCTGCAGGGCGTCGGCGGCGCGAACCATGGTGTTCGTGTCGGCGCCGGCGCCGGCCATGACGATGGCCGTCTTCTGGTCCTTACTAATACTGAGTCCCGGCCGGGGCGCAATCACCCTCGCGACGCGCGGATCGGCCGCGAGGGTCGCTTCGACCTTCTTCAGCACCTGGCGCGCCTCGGGTGAGTTGACCGACGTCGTCGAGTGCACCACGACCTCGATCGCGGAACTCGCTTGACCCCCGAAGTAGCGCTGGGCGAGGTTGCGCGCCAGCACGGACTGTGAGCCGTCGGCCTGCCAGCCGGCTCCGCTCAACGACTTTTCAACACTGGGGGCAAAGAAGGCCATCGCCACCACCAGTAAGAGCCACGAGACAAAGACGTGACGGCGGTGGTTGACCGACCAGATACCCAGGCGTCCGAGTAGACCAGGACCACGAGTGGGCTCGGCTCCGGTGACGCGCGGGGAGACAGTTGCAGAAGTTTGTAAGGGCATCCGACAAGTCTACATACCCCTAGGGGTATAGTCAAGGAGCCCGCGGCGCCCGTTACGACACGGTCATGCCACCATCAACCGCGACGTTCGCGCCCGTCATCGCGGAGGACCGCGGCGAGCAGAGCCACGTAATGGTGTCGGCAATTTCGTCGGGCTCGAGCAGACGTCCGACGGGTTGCTGCGCGGCGAAGGCCTCGACGTCGTCGAGGCCGTAGACGGCCGCCGACGCGTCCAAGATACGCGTGCGCGTCGAGCCGGGACTGACGACGTTGGCGGTGACGCCGTACGAGGCCAGGTCCATCGCGACGCCTCGCACGAGACCGACGACGGCGTGTTTCGCGGCGGAGTACGCGGCGAGGTGATAAAGCCCCGTGCTGCCCGCGGCCGACGCGACGGCCACGATGCGACTCTGTGCCTCGGGTCCGTTCGCGATTAACGTCGGAGCCGCCGCCTCGATGAGCCGACGGGTACCGAGCACGTTGACCGACCAGACGGCGTCCCACGCGGCGTCGCTGATCTGCCAGAGCGCGCCCCCGCCGGCGACCACGCCCGCGCACGCGACGACCGCACTCAATCGGCCAAAGTGTCGCGTCGCGGTCTCGACGGCCAGTCGCATGTCCGCGGCGCTGCGCACGTCGCCCACCAGGCCCAACACGTTGTCACCGTGACGAGCGACCACCGCATCGAGGTCGGCGGGCGTCGCCAACGAGTAGGGCACTTCGGCGATGTCGCGACAGCGATCAACCGCGACCACGCGGTATCCGTCGTTGACCAGAGCGTCGACCGTCGCCGCGCCAATGCCGCGGGCGGCACCGGTGACGATGGCGACGCGGTTCATGAACCGAGCCGTCGAAAGAAATCAGGGGGCGCGACCACGTCGCTGCGATCCAGCTCCGCGACGTCGCCGCGACCGAGACCGAGCAGCGCCGAGTCGATACCACCGCGCAGGACATCGAGGCGTCAGCGATCGCCGGCAGTGCGCGGATGGGCGCGGGGGTACCGTCAAGGTTGTTACCCCCGTGATTTGATACCGACAGTGCACTCGCGCCGAGGTCCACGACGCGTTTGGCGTCGTCAACGCGACTGACGCCTTTGACCATAAAGGGGCCATCCCACTGCGCGCGCAACCACGCGACGTCGTCCCAGCTCGGCAGCGTGCTCTGCATCCACTCGTAGTAGGCGCCAAAAAATGTCGGCGCCGCTTCGCCCCGACGCGCCATATTGGGCGTCGTGAGGTCGGGCAAATGGCCGGACTTGGCGAACGACCACAACCAGCCCGGGCGCGCGAGCACCTCGGGGGCGAGTTTGAGCGCCGCCTTCAAGTCGACTTTTTCGGGAATCCACGGACTGCCCCAGTCGCGGCCGTTCGAAAAGCTCCAGTCGAGCGTCAAGATGATGCCCTTGGCGCCCGCGGCGCGCGCGCGCTCGAGGCGTTGGACCATGACCTCACGCTCGCCCGACCAGTAGAGCTGAAACAAGACCGCGTCGTGCGCGGCGCAGACCTCTTCGACCGAGCGACTCGCGAATGAACTCAGTCCCATCGCGACCCCGCGCGCCGCGGCAGCGCGCGCGACGGCCAGTTCGCCGTCGGGGTGCACGGCCTGGACGCCGGTGGGTGAGAGCACGACGGGCATCGACACCGACTGACCCATGACGACCGTCGCCATCGAACGCTCGTTCTTGAGTCCCGCGACGTGTGGCGCAAAGCCCAGCTCGTCAAACGAACTTGTGTTGTCAGTCGAGGACAACCCTTTTTCTGAACCGGCGATGAGCGCGTTGTAGACCGAGGCGGGCAGGCGTTTTTGCGCGCGTCGCTGCGCGACCGCAACGGTTTCGAACCACTGTGACGCCATAACTCTCCAAAGTCGGTGACTTCCAGCGAGACTAGTAGAGCGCTTTCGTAGCGCTACGCGCGCGTTCGTAGCGGAATCGAAACTCGTCGTGAGTGGTCCGAGGTCGAAACGGGCCGTCGTACCTCCACTTTTTGGGCGAGTGCCACTTCCCCGTGACCCAAGACGCATTCAGGGTCAGGGTCACTCAACTCGAGTCCGGTGAAGAACTTGGCCGCCATGCAGCCTCCGCGACAGGCGTCGTAGGAACCACACGACGCGCACGCACCCGGACTGCCTTCGTCGCGCAGGGAGACAAAGAGTTCACTCTCACGCCACACCGTCCCAAAACCCGCGGCGCGCACGTTGCCCGCGAGAAACTGATCGTGAATCACGAAGGGGCAGGCGTAGACGTCGCCGACGGGATCGATCAGGCAGACCACGCGGCCCGCGCCGCAGAGATTGAGTCCCTCGAGCGGTGCACCCAGCGGCGAGAGATGAAAGAAGGAGTCGCCCGTGAGTACGTGCGGGCGTTCGATGAGCCAGTGATAGAGCGTTCGATTCTGTTCACGGGTCGGGCGTAACTCGTCCCAGGTGTCCACTCCTCGACCCGAGGGGCGCAGGCGCGTCAGACGTAAGTGTGCGCCGTAGTGTTCGGCGAGTGACTCGAAGGCGTCGAGTTGTTCGACGTTGCGACGCGTCATCACGACCGAGATTTTGAAGGGACCAAAATCGGCCGCGGCGAGGTGATCCATCGCTTGACGCGCCGCTTGATAACTACCCACGCCGCGAATGGCGTCGTTGGTCGCGGCGTCCACGCCGTCGAGGGAGACTTGGAGATCGAGGTAGTCCGTCGCGGCTAAGCGCCGCGCCGCGACCTCGTCAATACGCGTGCCGTTGGTGGAAAACTTCACACCCACGTGTTGACCGACGGCGTACTCAATGAGTTCGAAGAAGTCACGGCGAACCATCGGCTCGCCGCCACCAATGTTGACGTAGAAGATCTGCATCGCGGCGATTTCGTCAATGAGCGACTTGGCCTCAGTGGTGTTGAGTTCACGCGGGTCACGCCGGCCCGAGGAGGAGAGACAGTGCGTGCACGCCAAGTTGCACGCGTAGGTCAACTCCCAGGTTAAACAGATGGGTGCGGCGAGTCCGCGCTCAAAGCGGTCGCGCAGTGACGAGTCAGCGCACACGCAAAAGATCCGATCGTTGGAGCGCGGCGAGCGCGGCGTAGTAACGAGCGCGCTGGGGCGCGTCCACGTGCGCGTCCAAGGCGTCGTTCACGCTGTCAAACGAACCGAGTGCGCGCACGAGCGTCACGAGTTCGGGGGACTTCAAGAAGACGAGTCGACGAGTGCCGTGGTGATACGCGAGTGCCCCAAAGGCTTCGTCGCGCAGCGAGACCTCGCTACTGAGCGCCCACGCTCGTGAAGCATCAAAGTCGACCGAAGGCGCCGCAATCACCATTTAGTAGACGCCGCAAAGGCCATCGATGGAGACCTCTTCAACCAGCAACTCCTCGCTGACCAACTCGTCACTCACGTCGATACGTACCGCTGTCTCTGGTGTCACGGGACCTCCCTCGCTCTATTCTGACCGCTGGCGCACCCGCCGTGGTGACGTGCGAGACTCCTTTCGTGACGCTTCCCGTGCCCCCGGCACCCTCAGCGCTCGAATTTCCCCTGCCCGAAGGGACCCGCGTCGAGCTCGACGACGGTGCGCGCTTTTTGAGCTCCAACCTCGTCGCGGGCGGTTCGCCGTGGCGTCTGTTGCACCTGCCGGGCGCGTCGCGCACGACGCTCGAGCGTTGGCGCGAGGGCGGCGTGGTGCGGGCGGGCGAAGGACCTTTCGCGCGCACGCTCGTCCAACAGGGCCTGCTTCGTACGTACCGCGACGCCCCCTGGGACCTCGACGAACTTGACGTCGTGATTCCCGTACGCGACGGCGCCGACACGCTCGCCCCCCTCCTCGAGGCCCTAGCGGGTCTGCACGTCACCGTCGTCGACGACGGCTCAGCCGAGCCCGACGTCCTCAACGCACTCGCGAGCGCGCGTGGCGCGACGCTGTGTCGCCACGACCACAGTCGCGGCCCCAGCGCCGCGCGCAACACGGGACTACGTGCCACGACTCGCCCGCTCGTTGCCTTTATCGACGTCGACGTCGACGTGGACGACGGTGTCGAACTCCTACGTCGTTTGAGTTCGTTCTTCCACGATCCTCTCGTCGGTGCCGTCGCCCCGCGAATTCGTGGCCGCGCCGGAGCTTCGCTGCGCGAAGGCTTCGAGGCCCGCTTCAGTCCGCTCGACCGCGGCGCGCGATCGGGGCTCGTGCGACCCCACGCGCCCGTGAATTTCGTGCCGAGCGCGTTACTCGTCGTGCGTCGTACGAGCGTCGGCGATGGTTTCGACGAGTCGCTCTTCGTCGGCGAAGACGTCGATTTGGTGTGGCGACTGGACGACCAAGGCTGGCTGGTGCGTTACGAAGCGAGTCTCGTCGCCACGCACCGCGCCCGTCCCACGTGGTCGACGTGGTGGACCCAGCGCGTTCGCTACGGCGCCTCGAGCGCCGAACTCTCGACCCGCCACGGTGGGCGCCTCGCGCCGCTACGCGTTGACCCCGTTACGGCCAGCGCGCTCGTGGGACTGCTGATTGGTCGTCCCGCCCTCACTCGGCGAGTGCTGCGCGTGGCGGAGCGGCACTTCGCACGTCGTCTGCCCCCGTCGACCGACGGTTCCGGGCACGTCGCGCGCGAGATCGTCAGTAAGGGCGTCCTGCGCGCCAGCGGGCCCCTCGCGCGTGCGCTCGTGCGCTCGTACGCTCCACTACTCGTCGTGGGCCTCGTGCACCCGCGGCTGCGTCGACGACTCCTCGTGGTGCTCGCGCTGGGGGTCGGATGGCGGTGGCGGCGTGAGCGCTTTCGCTTCGCCGATCTACCTCTCGCGCTCGCCGACGATCTGGCCTACGCGAGTGGACTCGTCGTGGGATCGTGGCGCACGAAGACCTGGCGCGCGTTAGTGCCCGAACTCACGCCGACGTCACTTCGCTGGCGCGACTTTTTGCCGCTGCGCGGCGCCGGAATCGACGCCCCAGACTAAAACCTAAAACCGAACGACGCCGCGAATATTCTTGCCGTCGCGCAAGTCTTGGTAGCCCTGCTCGACTTCGTCGATGGTGTACTCCTTGCTCACGAGTTCGTCCACCGGGAACTTGCCTTCGTGGTGCAAACGCAACAGCTTGGGTACTTGGAGACGCGGTGCGCCCGAGCCAAAGACGGTGCCGCGAAGGTCTTGGTTGTACATCGCAAACATCGACGTATTGAGTTCGATGTTGTTCAGCGATGCGCTCCCGAGCGAGGTCAGCACCACCGTGCCACCCTTGGCGGTAATTGAGCGCGCCTCTTCAATGAGCCCCGCGGTCAAGGTGTTCACCGTAATAATCACGACGTCGCAGTTCTTGCCCCACGTCAGGTCAGGCAGCACGTTAAAGGCGGCCTCGAGCGCGCTCGTCGCACCGTGCGTGGCGCCAATCTTCTTCGCGCGCTCAATCTTTGATTCGTTCGTGTCGATTGCAATCACCGCACGCGCACCGGCGTGCACGGCGCCGAGGACGGCACCAGATCCCACGCCACCACAGCCAATCACGGCGACCGTGTCGCCGTGTTTCACTTGGGCGCGATTGACCGCCGAGCCGTAACCCGTCGCGATGCCGCAACTGATGAGTGCCGCCGCGCGAAGGTCGTACCAGGGTTCAATTTTGATCAGCGACGCCTCGTGCACGACGACGTACTCAGAGAAAGCTCCGACTTGACACATGCGATTCAGCGGCGTCTCGCCCCAGTGGTGGCGCCACGTCTGGTCCGAGATCATGGGTCCCACCAGAATGGTCGCCATCAAGTCACAGAGGTACGGGCGCCCCGAGAGGCAGTAGTCGCACTTGTTGCACGAAGGCACGAACGAGACCGAGACGTGATCGCCCGGGGCTAACGACGTCACGCCGTCGCCGACGGACTCGACGACGCCGGCGCCCTCGTGACCGGCGATCACGGGAAACATACTCTCGCGCCCACTGATGAGTTTTAAGAGTTCGGGGTCTTGGTTCAGACCACCCTTACGCAGTGTCTCGTCGGAGTAGCACATGCCCGCGTAGGCCATTTTGACCTTGACTTCACCGGCGTGGGGCTCGTCAATCTCAATCTCTTCGGTGCGAAAAGGTCCATTCGCCTCGGTAACAATTGCGGCCTTGACCTTCATGACGTCCCCCAATAACCCGGCGCGACGCGCCACGCTTCGTACTCTACCGAGTACGCCGCACGCCGGCGAGCCCTACATCTGCGCGGGCGCCTCGATACCGAGCACCGAGAGTCCCAGTGCGATCGTGTTCGCGCTGAGCGCACAGAGCGCCAGGCGCTGCGCACGAAGATCACCCGAGGCGCTGAGTACTGGACAGGCGTCGTAGAACGAGGTAAATCGTTGCGCGAGGTCGAACAGATAGTTACAGAGTCGATGGGGCTGGCGAGCGTCGAGTGACGACGCGAACGCCTCGGGAAAGGCGAGCAGTCCCTTAACCAGTTCTCGCTCTTGGTGGGTGTCGAGCGCGAACGGTCCTTCGGGTGGCGACCACGCCTCGCCGAGGCGGCGAAAGATGGAGCGCACGCGCGCGTGGGCGTACTGCAGGTACGGACCGGTGTCGCCCTCGAAAGAGACCATACGCTCAAGGTCAAACACGTAGTCACGCTGGCGTTCGGTCGACAGGTCGGCGTACTTAATCGACGCGCGCGCAATTTGGGTCGCGAGTTCGCGAACCTGCGGGGGCGTCAGATCGTGGGTGCGCTCGCTCAACACCACTTCGGCGCGCTCGACGGCCTCGTCGAGCAAGGTCACCAACTTGATGGTCTCGCCCCCACGGGTCTTGAACATCTTGCGGTCCGGTCCGAGCACGTTGCCAAAGGCCACGTGTTCACAACGCACCTCGTCGGGGAGCCAACCGGCCATGCGCGCCACGGCAAAAACCATTTCGAAGTGCTGGGACTGGGGCGCACCGACCACGTAGATCATTTCGTTCGCTCGCAGTTCCGTCACGCGGTCGCGCAGCGCGGCGAGGTCGGTCGCGGCGTAACCGAACCCTTCGTCGCGCTTTTGGACGATGAGCGGCAAAGGTTCACCGTCACGATTGGTAAAGCCCGGAGGGAAAACGCACCACGCGCCGTCACTGTCGACCAGTAGACCCAGTGCGCGAAGGTCGCCCACTACGTCGTCGAGGCGGTCGTTGTAAAACGACTCTCCACGCACGTCGTCTGACGTCATGGTCACGTCCAACTTGGCGTAGACCTCACTGAAGTAGGCGACCGATTGATCTACTAAGACGCGCCACAGGCGACGCGTCTCGGCGTCGCCACCTTGGAGCGCCACGACGCGCGCGCGCGCACGAGCTTGAAAGGCTTCGTCGGCGTCGAACTTGGCGCGCGCGGCCTTATAGAACCCGTCGAGGTCACCAATGGAGAGTTCCGCGGCGGCCGCGTCTTCACCGACGTCTTCGAGGTGCGCGATCAACATGCCAAAGGGGGTGCCCCAGTCGCCGACGTGATTGCGCGCGATCACGTGGTGACCGGCGAAGCGGTTCATGCGCGCCAGCGCGTCACCGATCACCGTGCCACGTAGGTGACCGACGTGCATCTCTTTCGCCACGTTGGGCGAGGAGTAGTCAATGACGACGCGCCGGGGCACCGGGGCGCTCGCCACGCCGAGGCGAGCGTCATCGAGCAAGCGGCGCAGTTGGTGGTCGAGCAGTTCGGGTGCGAGCGTCAAGTTCAAGAAACCCGGTCCCGCGATCGTGACGCTCGCGACACCATCGAGTTCGAGGAGATCGACGACCTCGACGGCGACCTCGCGTGGCGCGCGCCCGAGCGACTTGGCGAGCGCCATCACGCCGTTGGCCTGATAGTCGGCGTGCTCCGAGAGGCGCAGCACGGGATCGGCGCCGGGAGCGAGCGCGTCAAAGGCCCGTCGCAGTGCGCGGTCGAGCGTCTCGTAGGTCGAAGCCATGACTGCCAGTCTCGCATCTCACCGGTCACGTCGCCTCAAACCGCCGCGGCGGAAACGCGCAAGAATGGACCTATGACCTCTCTCAACTCCTTCGCCGCCCAGAGCACCCTTAACGTCAACGGTCGCCTACTCACCTACTTCTCGCTCGACGCGCCGGGACTGCGGACCTTTGACGTGGCGCACTTGCCGTACTCGGTGAAGGTCCTGCTCGAAAATCTCTTGCGTCACGAGGACGGCCAAAAGGTGCGCGCCGAAGATATCGAGGCGCTCGCGCGTTGGGCGGAAACGCCAGCGCACCACGGTGAGGCCGCGGGTGACGACGCCCGAGAGATCGCCTTTACGCCCGAGCGCGTCTTGATGCAAGACCTCACCGGTGTGCCCGCCGTCGTCGACCTCGCGTCGATGCGAGACGCGATTATTAGCCTCGGGGGCGACCCGGCGAAAATTAACCCGCTCGTGCCCGTGGAACTCGTCATTGACCACTCGGTGATCTTGGAGCGTTCGGGCACGCCGACGAGTTACGACGAGAACGTCGCCATCGAGTACGAGCGCAACGTCGAGCGCTACACCTTCTTGAAGTGGGCCCAGAGTTCGTTCCAAAAGTTCCGCGTCGTGCCTCCGGGCATGGGCATCTGCCACCAGGTCAATCTCGAGCACCTCGCGCGCGTCGTCTTTGACCAGGACAACGTCGCCTACTTCGACACGGTCGTGGGCACTGACTCACACACGACGATGGTGAACGGCCTGGGCGTCTTGGGCTGGGGCGTCGGGGGCATCGAGGCCGAGGCCGGCATGCTCGGTCAACCGACCTCAATGTTGATCCCCGCCGTGGTGGGCCTACGCCTCGTGGGCGCGACGCGCGAAGGCGTTACCGCGACGGACGTCGTGTTGACGATTACCGAACTCTTGCGTCACCACGGAGTCGTCGGCAAGTTCGTCGAAGCCTACGGTCCGGGCGTGCGCTCGCTGACCCTCGAGACGCGCGCGACGATCGGCAACATGTCACCCGAGTACGGCGCGACCTGCACCATCTTTCCCATCGACCAGGTGACGCTCGACTACCTGGCCTTTACCGGGCGCACGCCCGAACACCTCGCCGTCGTTGAGGCCTACGCCAGGGCCCAAGGTGTCTGGCACGACGAATTCAGCGCGGCGCCGCTGTACTCCGAGTACGTCGAACTCGATCTCGCGAGCGTGGAGCCCAGCCTCGCGGGACCCAAGCGCCCCCAGGACCGCGTGTCGCTGTCGGGCGCGCGCGGCGCGTTTCGCGACGCACTGGGTCGCGAGCCCAAAGAGGTTCGCGGCGTCGAGGCGGCCGACCACTTGCGCGACGGCGCCGTGACGGTCGCCGCGATTACTTCGTGTACCAATACGTCCAACCCCTTCGTTCTCGTCGCGGCGGGACTCCTCGCACGCCGCGCCGTCGAGCGTGGTTTGAACGTCAAACCCTGGGTGAAGACCTCGCTCGCGCCGGGCAGCCGTGTCGTCATGGACTACCTCGAACGCGCCGATCTCGTCGAGCCGCTCGACGCGCTCGGTTTTTACCTGGCGGGCTACGGCTGTACGACCTGCATCGGAAACACCGGACCCCTCCTCGAAGGGGTCTCGGCCGCGGTCAACGAACACGACCTCTCGGTCGTCTCGGTGCTCTCGGGGAATCGGAATTTTGAGGGTCGAATTCACCCCGACGTCAAGCAGAACTTTCTCGCGAGCCCTCCCCTCGTGGTCGCCTACGCCCTCGCGGGCACGATTGATATCGACCTCACGAACGAGCCCCTCGGACTCGACAAGGACGGCGCCGAGGTGTACTTACGTGACCTCTGGCCCAGCGACGCCGAAGTCGCCGACGCCGTGCGCGCTTCGATCACGCCCGCGATGTTTGAAGAGCGCTACGCCGCGGCCTTTAGCGGCGACGAACGCTGGCAACTCGTGCCCTCGACCAACGCCGTCACCTACGCCTGGGACGCGGCGTCGACCTACGTCAAGTTGCCGCCCTACTTCGAGGGACTCACAATGACCCCCGGCGTCGTCGAAGACGTCGTGGACGCTCGCGTGCTCGCCCGCTTGGGCGACTCGGTGACGACCGACCACATTTCGCCGGCGGGCAATATTCGCGCCTCCACGCCGGCGGGACGCTACCTCGTCGACGGCGGCGTCGCGACGGAGGATTTCAACAGTTACGGCACGCGCCGTGGCAATCACGAAGTCATGATGCGCGGCACCTTCGCCAACATCCGCCTGCGCAACCAGCTCGCCCCGGGCACCGAAGGTGGCGTGACGTTAAAGCTGCCCGAGGGCACGCCGATGTCAATCTTTGACGCCGCGATGGCCTACGCCGACGAGGGCACGCCCCTCGTCATTCTCGGCGGTAAAGAGTACGGCACCGGATCGAGTCGCGACTGGGCCGCCAAGGGCACCAAGTTGCTCGGCGTGCGCGCGGTACTTGTCGAGAGCTTTGAGCGAATTCACCGCTCGAACTTGGTCGGCATGGGCGTACTACCCCTGCAGTACCTCGACGGCGAGTCGGCCGCGACCTACGAACTCGACGGCACGGAACTCTTTTCGATCACCGGACTCGAGCCACTGAACCGCGGCGAAACCATCGCGCGCGTCGAGGTCGACGTGCGTCGTGCCAACGGCGAGCGCTTCACGTTCCCGGTACGCCTGCGTATCGACACGCCGACCGAAGCCGAGTACTACCGCCACGGCGGTGTCTTGAACTTCGTGCTTCGCCAACTCGCGTCGAATTAAACTCCTAGGGCGCGCAGACCACGGGGTGCGGGTGCCCGGCGTCGTAGTCGGCGTCGGGCGTCGCGTCGGGCAGTCGCGCGCGACCGGCGTCGTTGTCGTGAGACGGTGGAAGCTGTTTGATCTTGGCGGCCGCCGCTGCGTTCAAGGACAGGGCTTTCGAGGCCGAGACGCAGGGTTTTGACGAGCCCGTGGTGTTGAGCACCAACACCAATGCCCCCACGGCGACACCTAGCACTACGAGCACGACCACCGAGATTTGAGCAACACGCACGGGCGAAACCTTCCACTCACACGGGGTAGAACTCCCGCGGGGCTCGTTGGCCCCTACTACTCTACCGGCCGACTTTCGCCACCGTGTTTGCGTGGTGAACGTGCGAACTAGTTACGCTTGGTCGCCGCACTCGCCGCGGCGTCGACGCTGTCGAAAAAGGCCACGTGGCGCAGGACCAACGACGAAGAGGTTTCGAGGTGGCGTTGGACTAATTCATTGGCGCGAGCGAGAGAGATGCTGACCTCGTCACGCCCGAGATCCGCAAAGACTTGAGCGAGCATGACGGTCGCGGTGAAGTCGACATCGCTGACGGCGACCGCGTCGAGCACCAGATGTTCGGTGCGCGGGTGACGGGCGAGCAGCTGGTGCAACAAGCGGCGAAAGGCACCCGCGTTGGCAAAGAAGATCTCTTGATCAAAGAGCACGACGACGAGGCCCTTGACGCGTTCGACGCCGGGCGAGCCGAGCGGCTCCCAACTCGTCGTGCCCTTTCGCCGACCCAGCTCAATGAGGTGCGGACGACTCGAGCGCCACGTTTGATTCAAGACGGCCAACCCCACCGCAATGCCGAGCCCAAGTTCGACGCCAAAGACGATGACGCCCAAGAACGAAATCATGGCCAGCGCAAACTCCAGTCGACTGGCGCGCCACACGGCTCGAAACTGAGATAACTTCACCAATCGTCCGGCGACGAAGAATAGGACCCCGGCGAGGGCGGCGAGGGGTATGGCGCTCGCGAAGTGTGCGAGCGGCGAGAGCACGAGCGCGCCGACGACCGCGACGAGGCCCACGAGTCGAGTGCGCCCGCCCGCGAGGCGCGCCACGGTCGTGCGCGCCGGGGACGCGTCAACGGGAAAGGCGCCCACGAGTCCCGCGGCGATGTTGGCGAGACCCACGCCCACGAAGTCACGACTGAGATCGTCGGCGACGCCTAACTCGTCGGCCGACGCGCGCGCCGTCGCGGCACTTTGGGAGAGCACGACGATCGTGAGCGTGAGGGCCGTCGTCACGACGACGCCCCACTCGTGCAGGTCGAGCCAACGAAGTCGCCACGTCGGCAGTCCCGCGCTGACCGCGCCCAACTGAGCGACGCCGTGGGCCGAGAGCGTGAAGAGCTGGGCGGCCGCGGTCGCGAGCGCGATAGCCAGTAGGGCCCAGGGTAGGCGCGCGTTCCAGCGTTCACCCACCATCATGAGCACCAACGTGCTCAGCGAGAGCCCCACCGCGGCCACGTGGACGTTGGCGAGTTCGCTTTCGATGACGTGGAGTCGGCTGACGATGCTCGTGCCACCCGACGCGATACCCAGCGCGCTGGGCAGTTGGTGAACAATGATGATCAGCCCAATTCCGCCCAAAAAGCCCGCGACGATCGGCAGCGACAAGAAGTCGGCTATCCACCCGAGTCGAAACAGTCCCACGAGCGCCACCCCGACGCCCGTCACGACCGCGCTCACCGCGACGAGTTCGAGGTAGTGCGTCGAGTTGCCCGGCGCGAGCCGCACCAGCGCGACGGCAAAGAGCGGCGCAATCGTCGAGTCCGCGCCCACCGACATGATGGGATTCGAGCCAAACAGCGTGAAGGCCAGCGTCGCCGCCATAAAGGCGATCATGGCGGTGAAGGCGGGAACGTCGGCTAAGCGCGAGGTCGCGAGCTGTTCGGGAATCGCGATCGCGAGCAGGGTAATCCCCGCGAGCAGTTCGGCGCGCAGACCCGCGCGCGTCAGCGTACGCGGGAGCGACCACAGCGCGTGCGCGCTAACGCGTAGGCCAATCGGTGTTCGTACCGAGTGGCCCGAAGAGTCGATATCGCCCACGGCCTCACCCTAACGGGGTGAGGCCGTGGGCACCTAGGTCGACGAAAGACGCCCTAGGAACTCAGCGCCACCGAGACGACGCTGAGCGTCGTACCCGACTGTGACGCCACGACGTTGACGTGATCGCCCACGTTCAGCGTGGACACGCTCACGCTCGACGGCACGACCAAGTTGACTAATTGGGCGTTGTCACCCGCCAGCATTGAGAGGCTCGTAGCCGAGACGGCCGTTACGACGCCGCTGAGCTCGACGGTGCTCGATGAACTGCTCTGCACTTCAAAGTTTGACAAGGTCAACACCCCACCCACCAGCGTCGCGGTGGCGTGAATCTCGTTGCCGACCTGGACGGCCGTGTCATTCAGGGTCGACGGTACGACGAGGGTGACCGCCGCGGCGTGGTCACCGGGTTGAATCGTCATACTGGTCGCACTCACGGCACTGACCGTGCCGTCAAACTGGGTCGTTTGTTGGGCGTTGGCGTCTTCGGGTCCCTGGAGCTGAAAGTCACTCAGCGTCAAGACGCCCGCGACGATCGCGCCACGGGCGTGAACGCGCGCGCCCACGGTGATACCTGACACGTCGAGGGTGGCGGGCACCACTAGCGTCACCGGCGTGGCGGCGTCGCCGGGTTGGACCACGAGTGAGGTGGCACTGACGGAGACGACGATCCCTTCGACCTCGGTCGTCATGGACTGACCCTGTTCACCTTCACTCGTCTGTACGCGAACGTTGACGAGCGTCAACACGCCATTGACGAGGTCCGCTTGCGCGTGGACGCGGGCCCCCACCGTCAAGGCCGACACGTTCAGCGTCGCGGGTACCGCGAGGAGTACGGGCGACGCCTGGTCGCCGGTTTGAATCGTGACACTCGTGGCGTTCGCCGCAACGACGAGACCTTCGATTTCAACCATGCCCTGTGAGCCGGCGTCGCTCGAGGAGACGCCGGCGCTACTTGAGGTGCTGGCGGCGCCGTCACTCGTAATCGTCACCAACGTGAAGGTCGCGCTGGAGTAGTCGACCAGCACTTCGACTTGGTCACCCGCGACAATCGTCGAAGGAATCGTCAAACTGGCGGGCACGTTAATCGTCGTGGTGGCGCCGTTCTCCACGGCTACCACGATTGACGTGGCGGAGACCGATGACAACGTGCCTTCGAGCTCGATCAAGTTGGTGGTACCGACATTTTGCAACGCCGTCTCGTCGAGGCCGTTGGCACCAACCGAGACCGCGACTTCGACGACCTCGCCCGCGTGCGTCGTGCCCGTGTTCGAGTCGTGGGCGTGACGAGCACTCGCGTTCACACTCAAGACACTCGCACCCGACGAGAGCGTCAGGCGCCCCGAGGCAGTACTGACGACGGTGGCGCGCAAGCGCGCGTGCCGTGCCGTCCCTTGACGAGCGAGCGTCGCCACCTTGAACGTACCGTCACCGAGTGGCGTAGCCTTCGCGCGAATTTGGGCGCCCAAAACGACCGCGTTCACGGCGCGTGACGACGAAAGGCGCAGCGTGCGCGCGCCCCGGGCGCCGTTGGAGATGACGAGAGTGTGACGCGCGGCGTTTCGCGCGAGTACGACTCCGCGCATCGAGATAGACGCGTGCGTAGAATTCGTGCGCGCGTACGCGTGGGCCGACGCCAGCGACGCGGGCACGACGACGCTGGTTGCGAGCGCGAGCGCCCCGACGGTGACGCTGCGCAACGTGTGACGAGTGAGTGGGGTATTCATTGAGGACTCCTTGTTTGTGCTCTAGGCCATCATGCGAAGCCGCGTGACAAAAAGTCAATGACGCAAATGAACTGTTGCGTGTTCGTAACAATCGTGAAATACGAGTGATATACCGACGTTCATCTCCGATTTCGACCCAGAATTCGAGCACTACGGCTCAACTTGCGTGTCAATATTCTTAGACGTTTCACATGTTTCGTCGCGCCGTGGGCGAGTGTCACTGCGACCGACGCGCGCGAACGCGCGACGTTACTTCGTGTTGACGACGCGAAAGCCCTCGGCGAATCGACCCTTTTTGAGGCCCGCTAACTTGGCCGTCGCACGCGTCCAGGTGCGAATCATCTCTTCGAGATCATCACGCTCACCGACTTGGCTGACGTGTTGACGCAGGGCCGCGATTTTGCGGTCAATCTGCTCGGTGACATCGACGACCATCGTCGGTGCAAAACCGGCCAACCACACTTGGGAGACCGTGTGGGCTTCGAGACCCTCAACGACGAGTTCAGGAAAGGCGTGCGGGTTTCGCGCGTCGGGGTAGACCGCGCGCATGGTTGCCTCGCCGGCGGCGAGGTGGTCGGGGTGACTAGCAAAGACGCGTTCGTAGTTGCGCTCGGGGCTTTGGGTTATCACGAGGTCGGGCTTCACGCGGCGAATGACCGCGGCGATGGCCTTACGGAGTTCGAGCGTCACCTCGACGCGCCCATCCGGCCAGCGAAGAAAGGTGAGATCGCTCACTCCCACCTCTTTGGCGGCGTTGGTCTGTTCGCGTTCGCGCTCTGCGGCTCGTTCTTCGCGGCTCAACGTCGACGTGTCCCCGCCCGCGTCGCCCGAGGTAACGAGACAGTACGACACGTCCACCCCCGACGCGGTCAACGTCGCGACCGTACCCGCCGAACCAAAGTCGATGTCGTCGGGGTGCGCCACGACGACGAGCGCTCGCCGAAGGGACTCGTCGCGCTCGTAGACACGCAACGTCTTCTTCGTGGACTTCTTGCTCACAGGACGGACTCCTCCATCGTTGGCTCCCAGTGGGCGAGGTCGCGCAGATGGGCGTTATTCGAAAAGACTTCGACGATAGGCAACTTGAGTCCAAGGCGACGCATAATCACCGCGGCCTCATTGAGTTGGTTCCAGAGCAACAGTGAGACGACCACACCGGTTCCTCCGGCGCGCGCGGTTCGTCCCGAGCGGTGTAGGTAGGCCTTTTGATCTTCGGGTGGATCAAAGTGCATGACGCAGTCAACGCCGTCAATGTGCAGGCCGCGCGCCGCGACGTCGGTCGCCACGAGCACCGGGAGTTTTTCGGCCCCGAAGTCGGCGAGTGCTTTTTCGCGCTGGCTCTGGCGAAGATCACCGTGAATGGCGGCCGCGTCGACACCCTCTTTCAGGAGTTGTTCGACCAAACGGTCGGCGCCACGTTTCGTTCGACAGAAGATGATCGTCTTGTGGTTCGCGTTACAGATCGTCGACGCCACCTTGATGCGGTCCATCTGATGCACCTGCAAGAAGTGATGCACCATGCGCGAGACGGTTTGAGTGTCGCTCGCGACTTCGTGAAAAACGGGATCGCTGAGGTAGCGCTTGACGAGACGGTCGATGGCGCCGTCGAGGGTCGCCGAGAAGAGCAGCGTTTGGTGGGGGCGTTCGTTGATACGCCGCAGCACCCACTCGACTTGGGGCATGAAGCCCATGTCGGCCATGCGGTCGGCTTCGTCGAGCACGAGTACCTCGAGCAGTTCCACGTTCACTTCACCACGATCACCGAGATCGATGAGTCGTCCGGGCGTCGCGATGATGACGTCGCCGCCTTTTCGCAGTGCTTTAATCTGGCGCTCCATGTCCGCCCCGCCGTAGACGGCCGCGACGTGTAGGCCGAGGGCCTTGCCGAGCGGGGCCAGTACTTCGAAGACTTGGACGGCGAGTTCGCGAGTGGGCAGCAGTACCAAACCACGTGGTCGCACGGGCTGTCCCTCGACGAGCGTGGGTGAACTCGACGCCGCGACACGCTGGAGCATCGGTAGACCGAAGCCCAAGGTCTTGCCCGAACCGGTCTTGGCTTTGCCACAGACGTCACGTCCGGCGAGCGCGTCGGCGATGGTCATGGCTTGGATCGGAAAGGCCGTCGTAATGCCTTGGGACTGCAACGTCGCACACAGCGCGGGCGCGACGCCTAGCTCTTCGAAGGTCTTGTTCGTCGCGTAGTTCTCGGCGTCGGACAGGGGGGTCTCTATTGATTCACTACTCACGGAACGGTACGGTCTCTTCTCGGTCGGACCCGTAACCGTCATCGAACGTGGTGGGCCCGAGCTCTCTACGAGCTCACCCCTAGTCTACGGGTAGTAACCACCGCGACAGACCAAGGAGCACGATGACTCGACTCGAACCAGGCGCGCGGGCGCCGGGCTTTACCCTGCGTGATCACGACGGTCGAACGGTCTCACTGAAGGAGTTCGTGGGCGAACGCGTCGTACTCTACTTCTACCCCGCCGACGACACGCCAGGCTGCACGAAGGAAGCCTGTCAGTTCAACGACCAACTGGGCGCGTTCGCGAAGTTGGGGGTGCGGGTGCTCGGTATCTCGCCCGACGACGCCCAGAGCCACGTCGACTTTCGAACGAAGTACGGACTCAGTCTCGTGCTCTTGAGCGACCCTGACAAAAAGGTCATGACCAAGTACGGTGCCTACGGCGACAAGATGCTCTACGGCAAGACCTTCCAGGGCGTCATCCGCTCGACGTTTCTCATCTCGCCACGCGGCACGATTGAACGAGCGTGGTACGGCGTGCGCGCCGACGGTCACGCGGCGCGGGTGC
>NCBD01000101.1 GCA_002255315.1 Actinobacteria bacterium 21-64-8
GTCGAACACGCGCAACACGAAGACGCGCCGGGCCAACACGAAATCGATCTTCGCTACACCGACGCACTGACGATGGCCGACACGGTCATGACCATGCGCCACGTCGTTAAAGAACTCGCGCGACAGTCTGGCGTCACCGCGAGTTTTATGCCCAAACCTTTAGCCGCGGTGCAGGGGTCGGGCATGCACACGCACCTTTCACTGTGGCGCGACGAAAAGAACGCGTTCATTGGTGAAAAGACCTACGGCCTCAGTGACGTCGCCACGAAGTTCATCGCGGGCCTCGTGCGACACGCGCCCGAAATTACGGCCATCACGAATCAGTGGGTCAACTCGTACAAGCGACTTGTTCCCGGCGCCGAAGCACCGGTCGCGGCAACGTGGGCTCGTTACGACACCGCCGCGCTGGTGCGAGTGCCCAGCGTGAAGCCCGGGCGCATCGATTCCACGCGCCTCGAGTATCGGTCCCCCGACCCTGCGGCCAATCCCTACCTGGCCTTCGCGGTCATTCTCGCCGCAGGACTTCGCGGAGTAACGGGCAACTACGTGCTGCCCAAAGAGGGTGAACACTGCGCCCCACTGCCCCAGTCCCTCGGAGAAGCGGTCGATCTCATGGAGCACTCCGCACTACTGCACGAGACGCTCGGAGGCCACCTCGTCGAGTGGTTCTTGCGCAACAAGCGCACCGAATGGGACACGTATCGGGGTCAAGTCACGCCCTTTGAGCTCGAGCGATACCTGCCACTGCTGTGAGTGTCGACGTCGTCTTATGCGTGCCCTCGTGCGAAGGACCCGTTCGTAAAGCCTTCGAAGTTACGGGCGTCATGCCCGCCGTCGCGGCGTCGGGCCGTCTCAACGAGATCACCGCCCTCGAACCAACCGACGGCTTCGCGGGCGCGGTGATTAACGCCGCCGCCCTTCCCTTTAACGACGCGATGAACCTCTGTCGCCAACTGCGAGCTCGCGAGCGCGGCGTCGGACCCGTAATTTTGCTCCTCGACCACTATCAACTCGACGAGCTCACCTTCCGCGAAGACCTCTTCGACGACTTCGTGGTGGGGCCCTACGACGTCAGTGAACTCGCGACACGACTGCGCCACCGTCTGCGTCGCGCCGGTAACGAAAACGTCGCGCCCCGTCTCGAACACGGCGAACTTTCAATGAACCTCGAGACCTACCAAGCCACGATTGCTGGCCGTGTCATGGACTTGACCTACATGGAATACGAACTCTTACGCTTCCTCGCGACCAATCCCAACCGGGTCTTTACCCGCGCCACGTTGCTTTCACGAGTGTGGGGCTATGAGTACTACGGCGGCGCGCGTACCGTCGACGTGCACGTGCGGCGCTTGCGCGCGAAATTAGGCGAGGAATACGCGCACTTGATTCAAACCGTGCGCTCGGTGGGCTACAAGTTTGGTGTCGGCAACGACTTCGCCGAGGGCGCGTAAGCCCACAGTTCTGCCTCGGTGAGCGCGCCCAGGGGCAACTGAGCAACGGCAACCGCGGAACGAGTAGGTCGTGGCGGCGAGAACGTCTCCATCCACACTTCGTTACAGGCCGCGAAATCACTCATGTCCACGAGATAGAGCGTGGACTTCACGACGGCCTCGAGCGACGTACCGGCCTCTTCGAGTAGTGCCGTCGCGTTCGTGAGTGCTTGGCGCAACTGCGCGGCTGCGCCACCCTCAATGAGCGTCGCCGCCGGTGCCCCCGCGACGAGACCAATTTGGCCCGAAAGAATGACCCAATCGCCCGCGCGTCGCCAGGGAGAGTACGGACCGACTGGCGCGCTCACGACGATTAACTAAAAGAGTTGCCGCAGCCGCAGGTGCGAGTTGCGTTGGGATTCGTGATGTGAAAGCCCGCACCCTGGAGTCCGTCTTGGAAGTCGAGTGTCGCGCCCTTTAAGAGTTCAGCGCTCGACGGGTCGACGACGACCTTCACCTCACCAAAGGTACTCACGACGTCGTCGCTCGCAATCTCAGAGTCAAAGTACATGTCGTAGTTAAAGCCGGAGCAACCGCCCGGCTTCACCGCGACGCGAAGCGCCAGTTCTTCGTCAACGCCGGCGTCGGCGATGAGCGCGGCAACCTTTGTGATCGCCGTGTCGGTCAAGGTGATGGGTTCGGCGACCTTCTCGGTCAACTGCACGTCAGTAGTGGTCATGGCCCGCAACGCTCCTTTACGAAATCCTGGTCCCATCGTAGCGAACGAGGGCCAAAACCCGACCCCACCGAGCCCGTTTAGGCAACGTCAGGGTCGATGATCGGCACCGCGACGCCGTCGCGCACCTCTAATCGGGGCTGAATTCGAGGGATGTTCCGCAGTGCTCGGGCATAGTCCAGGACCTCGTCAGTCGTGGTGAAGTCGGCGATGACTTCGAGGTTGTGAATGGTGGGCAAGATCATTTCGAACGTGCCGCGCGCGTGCGCGTCCAGGGCGTCTCGTGCTCGCAGCCACTGGTGGGCGACCGTCTCACCCTCGTCGTGGGCGGCAACTTGGTCGCTCGGGGCTCGGGCCACAAAAAACCGGGTGTCAAAACGACGGGGAGGTCCCTCGGGCGTAACCCAATGAGCGAAATAGGTCAGGCCCGTCGCGCACACAAAGAGTGACTCGCGCTCGAGAAAATCGAGGAAACTCAACTCGCCGGCGTTCAGCGCCGCTCGCTCTCGCACCAGCGCGCGGGTTCGTTCATCACTCGCTTCGAGCAGGTGCCCCTGTTCGTCACAGGCCAGTAAGAGTCCGGCCTCTTCGAAGAGCTCGCGCACGCACGCCACGTAGTAGGCGAGACCTCCGTCCTCGATACCCAAGGTGCTCGACGCCACCTCGTCGCTGAGCCCTTTCGTGCGTACCGCGGCCCGAGGACTTCGATCGTCATCGTCCACGCCACCGCCCGGAAACACGTAGGCCCCGCCGACGAAGTCACTCTTCAAATTACGGCGCAACATCAGGACTTCACAGCCCGCCGCGGCGTCACGAACCGTCAAAATCGTGGCGGCCGGTCGTACCGGGAGTGTCGCAGCCATAGATGCAAACTACCGAGGAATTCGTGGCGAAATTTCAACCCTTGGAGCGTCCACTAAATTGGGCCTCCCAGCCCCAAAGGAGTCTCGTGGCGAAATCCCGCACCACATCCCAGCGTCCCGCACCGAAGAGCGCCGCTAAGGCGACGTCAAAGGGCGCGTCCACGCGCGGTGGGCGCCCGGCGGGACTCTTTACGTGGGCCGCCGTTGGACTCGTCATTGTCGTGGTCGCCGCGCTCGTCATCATCAAGGTCGCGACCGGCTCTTCTTCGCCCACCTCGACCGCGTTTCAGGCGGCCGATCCCGCGACCGTCAGCGAGCTCACGACCATTCCCGCCAGCATTTTCAACACCGTGGGCGTCTCGTCGAGCGTGGTGGCCGTCTCGCCACCCACGGCCGTTAAAGGTCAGCCGAGCTTGACCGCGACGTCCAATGGTAAGACGCTGCCCGAAGTCTTTTACGAAGGTGGCGAGTACTGCCCCTTCTGCGCCGCGCAGCGCTGGACCACCATCATCGCGCTGAGTCGCTTTGGCACGTGGCACAACCTCGGTGACGTGTCGAGTTATTCCGGCGACGTCTACCCCAATACCCCGTCGTTTACCTTCTACAAGGCGACCTATACGTCGAAGTACTTAGTCTTTAAGAGCGTTGAGGCCTACGCGGACACGATTGACCCCGCCACGGGTCAGTACGCCATTTTGCAGATTCCAACCAAGGCCCAACAGGCCCTCGTTGCCAAATACGACAACGCGAAGTACATCAAGGGCGCGAGTACTGGTTCGATCCCCTTCCTCTCTTTTGGCAACAAGTACTTTGTCGCCGGCGCGAGCTACACCCCGGCCGCCCTCGCCGGTCTGACGCGTAACGCCATCGCTGCGGGTTTGAGCTCCACCACGAGTCCGGTCACCGTCGCGATTATCGCCTCAGCGAACTACCAAACTGCGACCATCTGCTCACTCACGCATAATCAACCCGCGAAGGTCTGTGACAGTCCCGGCGTCACCGCCGCGAAAACCAAGATGGGTATTAAGTAGGTCAACGCCACGTCATTGGCGTCACGGCACTACACCCGACGAAGCGCTCGACGTTCGAGTTCGTTGAGGCCGCCCCAAATTCCGTAACTCTCGTGCTGGTCGAGCGCTATGCGCAGACAGTCGTCGCGCACGTCACAACCCGCGCAAATCCGCTTGGCACTGCGCTCTCGCTCCAAACGTTCGTCGCGCGTCTCGTTGAGGTCGAGCGAATAAAACAAGGCACGATCCACACCCCGGCACGC
>NCBD01000102.1 GCA_002255315.1 Actinobacteria bacterium 21-64-8
GGTCGACGCCACCGCACTGGGCGATACAGCCGAGCTGCTCGCCGTCAACTCTCACTGGGAGTACGACGACTCGCCTTACTGGAGTGGTGAAGTTGACTGTTGTATTAACGCCTTCACGCTCGCCAACGGGGCCTGGCTGGGCGTCGACGTGCGCGGCATCGCGCAGTGGTTGCTCGAGCACCAAATGGCCGATGGTGGATGGAACTGCGAGTGGGAAAACGGCTCGACGCGTTCATCGTTTCATTCGACGCTCAACGTTTTAGGGGGTCTGCTCTATTTCGAGACTGTCACGGGAGGAAGTGACGCGCTGCGCGCCGCTCGACAACGGGGCGAGGAGTACTTATTAGAGCGTCGACTTCTCTATACCCGATCCACCGGGGAACTCGTCGGGCCGTGGGTGACGAAGTTCACCTATCCATTTCGTTGGACCTATAGCGCTCTGAGGGCGGTCGACTATTTCCGAGGGGCCACGATTCATGACGGGGTTGATGGCGACCCACGGCTTTCGGACGCGATCTCATTGGTGCGCGACGCGCGTCGAGGTGATGGTGTCTGGATTCAAGATGGTCGCCACCTCGGTCGCGTCTGGTTTGAAGTTGACGTATCGCCCGGGGAACCTTCGAAGTGGCTGACTGACGTATCGCCCGGGGAACCTTCGAAGTGGCTGACGTTCTACGGCACTCGCGTTCTCGAGTGGTGGGACAAGGGGCCGAACGCGTAGACCGGGACTCCCTTGGACGATTGGGGCTCATCACCGGCGAAGGTAACTGAGCGCTCCCAGCGGTCTCTACTTGTACGAGTAAGTGAACCGACGGTGGCAAGTGGTCGCCGTGGCGAGGTTCCTGTGCATCGGTCGCCACGCCTCGAGAAGGAGAAACCTCAAGGCTGGCAGTACGTATCGGTCCCAAGGAGAATGCGGCGCGCGATCGCGGTGGTGGGCGCAGTCGTGTCCCACATCGCGACTCGAGACTATTGACGTAGCGCTAGCGCTCGGCAATGACGTAACGCGAAGAGTTAGCGCCGCCGGTCCGCGGTGGGCTGCGTTGGCGCGGTCGCGAAATTTAACGGTGCTCCTCAAGCGCTCGCGCGCAGATCCTTCAGTGTCTCTTCGTAACGGCGAAGATTGTGAAGTTTCACTTCGCCGTAGCCGCGGATCATGTCGGGCAGTTTGGCGAGTTCGACGGCGCGCGCGTGATTCGAAGCGGTCAGTTGCGCACTTAGACCTTCGATCATCTCTTCGTAGTCGTCGCGGACCTGGCGTTCTTGACGACGACATGGTGAATTCTCAAAGAGATCGAACTTCGTACCGCGCAGTCGTCGCGTTCGGTGCAATATGTGAAAGAGCACGGGCGCACTTGCGTGCAATCGAAGTTTTCGAGTTCCCAAGAATCTGTGTAAAGCGGGGGGAATGAGATGGTACGTAATCCGTCCCCCCACTCCGAATTCGTGCTCAATCTCGTCGTGGGCAGCGCGTTCGAGGTGAAGTCTCGCGACTTCGTACTCGTCTTTGTATGCCATGAGTCGATGCATTTCTATGGCCACGGCCGCGCTGAAGTCCCCGTCTTTCATGCCGAGATTGGCCTCTGCGGCACGGGCGTGCTGAAGGACTCGTTGGTAACGTCGTGCGTAGGCAGAACTTTGATACGCCACTAAATCGTTGTGTCGCGTTGCGACGAGAGTTTCGAAGTCACGTTTTGACTGCTCGCGCGTTCTCGCTGCGGAGACTGACGCACTCGATGCGGTGGAGAGATTTACCGACGTGGATAACGCCGTGGGGGCAACGGACTGGGGCTCGTTGGCCGTCGAGAGACGTCCCAATCGAAAGGCACGAAGATTGTCCTCTACGGCGACACCGTTCAACTCGATGGCCCGTTCGATGGCGGCAGCCCCAATCGGTAACGCACCAGCTTGAAAGGCAGCGCCGAGTAGGAGGACATTCGCGAACGTGTCGGATCCGAGTTGATCGTGCGCGAGTCGCTGCGCGTCGATGTAGATGTTGTCCTTCGGGCGGCTGCGACTCTCGATTCGCTGCGTCAGGTGCGCGACCGAGGGTCCCTCGAACTTCGCGTCGGCGACTTGGCGGCCCGTGGGTACCGTTGCGGTGGACACGACCGCGATCGTGGTGTTGGCCGCGGCGGCGTCTAGGTTCTGTGACGCGCCCGCAACGAGCAGGTCGCACCCTAAATAGAGATTGCACTCACCGTCACCCAGTCGAGGCGTCAACTCGAGTGCGCGGTCGCTCACACACAGGTCGGACACGACGGCGCCGCCCTTTTGCGCGATACCAGTTTGGTCAAGTTCACGAACGAAGGACCCCTCCAGATGCGCCGCCGCCGACACAATTTGGGCAACCGTGAGCACACCAGTACCGCCAATTCCCGTGAGGCGCATCGTGAAGTGATCTTTCGAAAAGTGACGAGGGGGAGGCGTGAGATTCGTGAGATCGAGTTCGGTCCGTGCGCTCGTGGACTTCGCCGTCGCCTTGGGGCGAACGGTGATGAGCGCGGGACAGTAGCCCTGGAGACACGAGAAGTCGAAGTTGCACGAATCTTGGTGAATCTGGGTCTTGCGTCCAAACGGTGTTTCGACGGGGCGAACCGAGAGACAGTTGGACTGGGCGCCACAGTCGCCGCACGCCTCGCACAGTCGAGTGTTCACGAAGACCCGCTCTTCGGGCACGGCAGCGCGTCCGCGCTTGCGCTGGTGCCGTAGTGCCGCGGCGCACTCTTGGTCGTGAAGGAGTATCGTCACGCCCGGGGTGCGCGCGAGAAGTTCTTGTGCTTGAACGATGCGTCGGCGTGGCCACACTTTCACGTCGGACGGGAGTGCCTTGGTGTTTATGTGATGGGGGTGATCGCTCGTGATGATGATTTTCTTCACCCCTTCGGCGAAGAGCAATCGGATGGTGTCGCCGAGGTCTCGGCCGCCCACGATTGGCTGTCCACCGGTCATCGCGACCGTGGAGTTGACCAAGAGCTTGAAGGTGATGTTTACCTGCGCCGCCACCGCGGCACGAATTGCCAGGGAACCTGAGTGGGCGAGCGTGCCGTCGCCAATGTTCTGAACGAAGTGCTGCGAAGTGACGAAGTGAGACATGCCATTCCACATTGCTCCCTCGCCGCCCATCTGGAAGCGCCCGACGACCGTTCCCACTTGACGAGGATCCATTTGAATGGCCAGCCCGTGACAGCCACTGCCTGAACCTACGTAGGTGCCGTCGGGAACCCGCACCGAGGTGTTGTGCGGACAGCCAGAGCAAAAGTATGCGCCGCGGGCCATCGAGAGCGGTGCGAGGGGTTCCGCGCGAACTCGTGAACGCCATTCGCGCACGACGTCAAGGTCACCGCGACGAAGAAGGCGATCAGCAAGTAGGGGCGCGAGTGTGCTGGCGACGACCTCGCCCGTAAAAGGAATCAGCGCTCGACCTTCTCCGTCGTACTTGCCAACGACTTCGGGCGCGTTTGCTGTTCCGTAGAGTGCGCTCTTAATCAGGGTCTCGAGGAATGGGCGCTTGTCTTCAACGACGAGGACCTCGTCAAGGCCGTCGGCGAACTGACGCACCAGATCTTCATCGAGGGGATAGGGCATCGAGATTTTGAGAAGTCGCACGCCCGCACGCGCAAGTTGCGACGGTGAAATTCCGATCTGGCGCAGGGCGCCGAGGACCTCCAAGTACGTCGAGGCCGCCGCGACGATGCCCAACGTGTCGCTGTTGGACCGGTAGGTGACGCGATTGAGGGCGTTAGCGATTCCGTAGCGGCGGGCGATCTCAAGCCGGACTCCGTACAGTGAACTTTCCAGTTCAATGAGTTTCGCGCCCAGGAGCTGCGCACTCGCTTGGTGAACGTAGGGGGAGCCATTGAACTCAACGTTCGGCGGAATTGAGTGAATTCGCTCGGCGCTGAGTTCGACTGTTTGAGTACAGTCAGCAACCGTGGCAGGAACGCGAAGTCCCACCCACAGCCCCGACGCTCGCGAGAGGGCGAAGCCGTGCAGACCAAGCTCCAGAATCTCTTGGGGATTGGCCGGCGTCAAAAATGGCATCGCGAGAGCGAACAAGGTGGGTTCTGACGCCGAAGGCACGCTGGACGACTTTGCTTGTGGGTCGTCGCCTACGCACACCAGTACACCGCCGTAAGGACTTGTGCCCATTAAGTTTCCGTGTCGAAAGGCGTCGGATGCTCGATCGAGTCCGGGGGCTTTGCCGTACCAGAGCGCGAAGACACCATCTTTCGTGTGATCAGGTTGGCCCATCGATAACTGGCTGCCGGCTACCGCGGTGGCGGCGAGTTCCTCATTTAAGCCAGGGCGGTGGATGATGTCGACGTCTGCCAACAGAGTACTTCGGCGCGTGAGCTCGAGATCGAGGCCCGCAAGGGGAGAACCCGGATAGCCCGTAATGAAACCTCCGGTGTTCAACCCCGCCTGTTGGTCGAATCTGCGCTGTTCCAAAGTGAGGCGAACGATGGCCTGTACACCCGACATCAAGGTACGACCCTCCGTGGCCTGATAGCGGTCGGTCATCGATATGTCGAGCAGCGGCTGAGAAGGTACCGGGTCTATGACTGCAACGTATCGATTGAAAGAATACGTCGGTAGGGCCTTTAGTCACCTTTACTAATTCGCTTTCGTTGGTTTCGTCGTAGGGGGACGCGCAGGGCGATGT
>NCBD01000223.1 GCA_002255315.1 Actinobacteria bacterium 21-64-8
AAGGAAGTCCACGCGGAGAGTCGCGGCACCTACGGATCTCGTCGAGTGCACGCCGAGTTGACCAAAGGTCGCGACGTGTGGGTGAGCGAGCGACTCGTCGCGGTGCTCATGCATAAGGCGGGCATTGCCGGGCTTCCCGGCCCGGCGAAGGTGAAACGGACAAAAGGCATCCCCACGGCTGACGATTTGGTCCAGCGCAAGTTCGCACGCTCCGCGATCGACGAGCTTTGGGTGACCGACATCACGGAGCATCCCTGTCCGCGTACAGGCAAACGTGTCGCACCGCGTACGGGTGAACGTGTAGGTCGCCATCAACCCATAAGCCCGGGGTGAGTGCCAACCTCCTTGGTGTCAGGACCAACTGCCACCAAGGAGGGTGACCACCCCATGTTGTCTCAGGAGAGATGGATGAATCTACGACACTTCCGGAAATTGAAAGATTCCGGCGCCAGTCTCGCGGCGATCGCGCGAGAAACCGGGTGCGATTACCGCACCGTGAAGAAGTACCTGGACGAGAGCGCCACGGCGTTGCCGCCCACACGAGCGAAGGTGGCCCACCCACCCCAGGTGATCGAGCCCTTCAAAGAGCTCATTGACGAATGGCTGAGAAAGGAGCCACTCCTCATGGGCACCGTGATCCACGAGCGTCTCGTCGCGGACTACGGCTTCGCCCACAGTTATCAGCGCGTGAAGATGTACTTGGCGCAGGCGCGTCCGCGGATCTGTCCGGTGGCGCCCGAGTTGCACCGACGTTTCGAGGTGTTGCCCGGCTCCCAGGCCCAGGTCGACTGGGGCGACGAGGGGGTGAGGATGACCGGGCACGGTCTCGCGAAGGTCTACAGCTTTCACATGACGCTCAGCCACTCGCGCGATCCCTTCACGTGCTTCGTCACCTCCCAGGACCTCGTGACCTTTTGGGAGTGTCACCGCAGAGCCTTCGAGCATTTTGGCGGTGTGCCGGGAAGCATCCTCTACGACCGCACGAAGACCGTGGTGCGCCGTCACGTGGGACCCGGACTCGAGGTGCCGCTGCACCCCGAGGCGTTGGCGTTCGCGAGCCACTACGGCTTTAGCATTCACGTGGCTGCGGCCTACCGACCCCAGACCAAGGGCCGCGTCGAACGCCAGGTGTCGATCGTGCGCGAGCACGTGCTGCGCGGACGCGACTTTAACAGCGTCAAAGAGATGGACCAAGCGTTCCTGGACTGGCTACCGCTACGACGCGCCCAGGTGCACCGCACCCACGGTGAGGTCATTTCAGTGCGCGCTGAGCGAGATCGCGCGGCGCTGTCGCCCTTGCCCGCGACGCACTACCGGGTCAGCGAGCGATACCTGCGTCGCGTGGCGAAGGACTGTCTGATCTCCTTTGAGGGTTCGGCCTGGGTGGTCGACGAGTCGCACTGGGCGGGGTTGCCCACGGGCACCACACCAGCGTCCAGCGAGGTGACCCGGCCGATCAAGGAGGAACAGCTCATGGCCAGTCGCTCGCGCAACGCCCTCACCGTCGTGCACCACCGCGACCTCGCCTTCTACGACCGGGTGGGTGCGGCATGAGCGAACTGATCTCACTGCGCATCAGAGAAGCCGCCACGCGACTGCACCTGGCGAACCTGGAGGACAATCTCACTACGCTCTGTGAACGAGCCGACTCCGGCCAACTCGGTTACCTCGAGTTCCTCGACCTCGTCTTGGAAGAGGAGACCGGCGTGCGAGACGGGCGGCGCTTTCGAAACGCGCTCAAGTTGTCGGGTCTGCCGCACCACAAGACGATCGACGAGTTCGACTTCGCCTTCCAGCCCGACCTCGACAAGCGAAAGGTCCGCGACCTGGCGAGCCTGTCGTTCGTCGAGGCGAAATCCAACGTTGCCCTCCTCGGTTCGCCCGGAGTGGGCAAGACCATGTTGGCGGTGTCTTTGGCGGTCGCGGCGTGTCAGGCGGGCTACTCGATCTACTTCACGAGTCTCGACGACCTGGTGCGCAACTTGCGTGAAGCCGAAGCGTCGGGACGCTTCGCGAAGAAGCTCCAGACGTATTTGAAGCCCTCGGTCCTGGTCGTTGACGAGGTTGGCTACCTGCCGCTCAATCGCGCCGACGCCAACATGGTCTTTCAGATGGTGTCTCGTCGTTACGAGAAGGGGTCCATCATCGTCACCTCGAACAAGAGCTTCGGCGAGTGGGGTCAGGTCTTCGGCGACGACGTGCTGGCCTCGGCGATTCTCGACCGTCTACTGCACCACTGCGAAGTCATCTCGATCAACGGTCCGAGCTACCGCTTGAAGGACCACGTCAACCCGAAGGGAGGTGAGCAGAACCGCTAATCTGCAGTTCGGCGGACCTACACGTTCGCATGTACTTCGTGCTACATATTTGGAAGTACGCGGACATGGCCTGGTTCCACGGCGAGTCCGACGAGGTGTCAGGATCTCCCAAGATCCTGATGGACCTGCGCGAGGACGGTGAGGTCATCTCAAAAAAGACCGTCG
>NCBD01000103.1 GCA_002255315.1 Actinobacteria bacterium 21-64-8
CGCGACAATAACCCAGCCCGTGAACCAACCGAAGTGCTCGAGGGAGAGGTGGCGCGCGCGAAAGCGTCGCTCCGCGTAGAGAAAGGCGACGTAGGCCGCGATCGCGAGGCCGAAGCCGTAGGTATGAAAATCGAGTGGGCCGAGGTGAAACGAGGTGGGAACGCCCGACACGCGTTAGCCGCGCGGGCGGCCGAGTCCTGCGAAGCCGTAACCCAGTCGCACCGGCACGATGTGCACGCGCGTGCCGGTCATTTCGGCCTCAATCATCTTGCCGCCTCCGACGTACATCGCGACGTGTTCGTCACCGTTGTATCCATAAAAGAGCAGATCACCGGGTTGAATATCGGCGAGGGGCACGCGCATCGTGTCGGCGTACTGCGCGCCCGAGTAGTGGGGGAGATTGATTCCCGCGGCCTCGTAGGCGAGCATGATGAGTCCCGAGCAGTCAACGCCGTAACGACTCGCGCCACCCCACACGTAGGGCACGCCAATGAAACTCATCGCGGCGCGAATGGCGATATTGGCGCGCGAATCGGGCGGCGGAGCGGTGAAGCCAGCGACGTTGCGCGCGCCCGCGAGCGAACTGGCCGACTGCGCGGCGGCGGCCGCTTCGGCCTGGTTGATGAAGATCGCGATTTGGCCCTTTACCTGAGCGAGAGTTCGTTTGAGTTGGGCTTGGAGGAGTCGAGCCTTGTGAAACGAGGCGGCCTGGTCACGGGTGACGGCGCGCGCGTTGGCGTCTTCGGCGTTCAAGAGGCCACGCTCGTGCGTGAGTTGAATGCGCGAGTTCTTCAAACTCGCGATCGTCGAAGAGATGTTGCCCTCGGCTAACTGGCTGTAGACGTTGGTCGCCCCCGCCTTTGACGCGTTCGAGGTGAAGAGCGGATTCGTGCTCGCGTTCGTGCCACTCGTGACGTAGGAGAAGATGACGTCTTGGCGCAGCTGGGAGTTGCCGTGATCGACTTTGCCCTGAATGGCGGCCACGGTCGCTTTGGTGTTGGCGATGATGTTATTAATGCGGTGCAGACGAATCTGCGACTCGTCGTACTTTTGTCCTAACCGCTCCACCTGGGCGTTGGTGCGATTGATCTGGTTGAGCAGAATCTTCGCGCTACGACGTTCGTTCGTCAGCGACGAGGCGCCCGCGGGACGTGACGAAATTGTGACAGTGCTCAAGGACACTGCAACAACGGTCAGCGCGAGCACTGCGCCACGCAGTGAGAACTTCTTCGCTGGCCGAGGCGTCAAAAGCGCGAAGCGCCGGACGTCAGTCACCGGGCTACCCTACCGGCAGGTAAGGGTCCGGCGCTAGTGAAATGGGCGCGTTTTACGATATATCTCCTGGTCATGCGGTCTGTAAGAAATTCTCAGTTCGCACACAGGGGGGCCCAGAAACGGCGAAATTGGTTCAGAAGAATAGGCTCTCTCCATGTCCCAACGCTCAAAGAATCTGCCGCGCCGTTCGTGTCTGTCGACCCCTGGATCGAGTGATCGCTTTCTCGCGAAGGCGCCCACCGCGCTCGCCGATTTCTCCTTTCTCGACCTGGAGGACTCGGTCGCGCCCAATGAAAAGGTCGCCGCGCGCGCGAAGGTCGTCAACGCCATTCGTACCCTCGACTGGGATGAGCGGGTGCTGTGCGTACGCGTGAACGCCTGGGATACGCCCTGGACGTACGGCGACGTCATTGAAGTCGTCGGTAACGCCGGTGCGCGCCTCGACGAAATCATGATGCCCAAGGTGCAAAGTGCGGCCGAGGTCGTGGCCATGGATCTGCTCTTGACCCAAGTCGAAAAGAATGCGGGCCTGCCCGTCGGACACATCGGCATCGAGGCCCAAATCGAAACGGCGCAGGGCCTCATCAACGTCGAGGCCATCTGTGCGGCGAGTGAGCGCCTCGAGTCGATCGTCTTTGGACCGGCCGACTTCGCCGCCTCCATTGGGATGCCCGTGACGACGATCGACGAAACGATCCACCACGGACCGTCCAACCCCTTTAGTTACGTCTTCGCCAAGATTTTGATGGCCGGACGCGCGAACGGACTGCACGTCATCGACGGACCGTTCTTGAAGGTTCGCGACCTCGAGGCGTTGCGCTTCGCGGCCGCCATTACGGCCGCCTACGGTTTTGACGGGAAGTGGGCGCTCACCCCCGACCAGGCCCTGGTCTTAAACGAGGTCTACTCCCCGAGTCAAGAGTTCTTCGACAAGTCCTACGACATCCTCGAGCGCTACCAAGTCGCGACCGAGCACGAGCACACCGGTGCGTTGATGTTCGGCGACGAGATGATTGACGAGGCGTCGGCCAAGATCGCACACTCCTTCGTCGAGCGCGGTCGTCGTGCGGGGATGCAACGCAGTTCCTCCTGAGCCGACGAGTGTGCGTTCGATTACGCGACGCGTGGCGTCGCGTCGGCGATGAACGGCGAGTGACGTGAGCGAGCTCGGCGACGTCCTCGGTGGTCGCTACCGACTCGAGCGGCTCCTCGGAAGAGGCGGCATGTCCGACGTCTACGAAGCGCTCGACCTCACCGCGAACGTTCGCGTCGCGATCAAGCTCGTGCGCTCGGGTGACCCCGAGTTCGCCAAACGTCTCGAGCGCGAAGTCCAAGCCCTCGAGAGCCTCGAGCACCCCGGACTCATTCGTCTCTTAGACACGGGCCAGTTCGCCGATCAGGCCTACCTCGTGATGGATTACGTGGACGGACCCACGCTCGCGTCGTCGCTGCGCAACGGACACCTCGCCTCACCGTTGGTCGCACGGATGGGGGGCCAACTCGCCGATACCCTGGCCTACGTCCACGCCCAAGGCGTCGTGCATCGCGACGTCAAACCCTCCAACATCTTGCTCTCGAGTGACGGCACGGCGTGGCTGGGTGACTTTGGCATCGCGCTGTTGCACGACGCGACGACGATTACCGCAGTCGGCGCCACCTTGGGCACCGTGACCTACATGGCCCCCGAGCAGTTTGAGGGCAGCGACGTCGCCGCTCCCGCGGACGTGTGGTCACTCGGGGTCGTCTTGTTAGAGAGCCTCACCGGCCGACGCGTCTTTGAAGGCGCTCCCCGTGAAGTCGTGGCGCGACGACTGCGCGGTCCCGTCACGCTCGATGATCGTCTGCCGGTGCCGTGGAAGATGTTGCTCTCGGCGATGCTCGACGAGCGCCCCGCGAGCCGCCCCGCGAGCCGCGACGTCGCGGCGCTGCTGGCCACGCCGGCCTTTGCGACACTCTGGGAGCCCTCGGCGCCCGCGGGCGCGCGCGACGAATTGGCCCACGACGAGACAGTCGTCTTTGACGCCGCGACCAAAGTGGGACCCCTCGGTGCGCTCGGGGTCCTCGACGCGGACGCCACCACGCGCCGGGCGGCGACGAGGAGCAACGTCGTCGCGCGCCGAGCCTACGAACGTCCGCGATGGTTGGTGCCCGCGCTCATCGCGCTCGCCCTCGTCGTCGTGTTGGGCGTCGTGCTCGCCGAAGCGTTCAGCGGTTCACCTCCCACGTCTACGACCACGACGTCGACGACACTCGCGTCGTCGAGTCGAGCGCTGGCGACCCTGACCCAGGACATCGCCTCGAGCGAGGCCGCCCAGAGCCTCGACGCGGCGATCGGCCAGAGCGTCGCGGTCGACGCACAACAGGCACTCGTTGACGCGAGCTCGGCGAACGCCGCGGCCGTGGAGGCGGACCTCCAACGGGCCGAGTCGACGTTGGTCAACGCCGTCACGCTCGCTCAAGTAACCCCCAGTGCCGCTACCACCCTCGAGCGCGACGTGGCGCTGCTCGCGGCCGCATTAGGCGTCGCGGCGCCCGTCGCAACGACGACCACGACGACGACCCAGGCGCCGGGCCCCCCGGCCCCTCCCGGCCACGGCCACGGTCACGGCAAACACTAAATTTCCCGTGTTTGAGAGGCCCCACGGGGCTCTCGCGTCGAGGTTTTATTGAGAAGTATTCCTATTAGGGTGGGGCCATGGCCACCCTGACGACGGAGACGACCACGCGCCGCGAACGGATTCGCGCCTCGTTTTCGCCCTCGGAGTGGCGCCGGCTCTACGGAATGTTCAGCTTCATCGGTTTCTTGCACGTGCTCGGTTGGGCCATCATTCTCTTCGCCTCGACGCGACACTTTCACGTGGGCGGGGGCAAGATGCTCGGGGTGGGTACCGGCGTGCTCGCTTACACCTTGGGCATGCGCCACGCCTTTGACGCCGACCATATCGCCGCCATTGACAACACCACACGAAAGTTCATGTCCGAGGGTAAGCGCCCCATGT
>NCBD01000104.1 GCA_002255315.1 Actinobacteria bacterium 21-64-8
GCGCACACTCATGTCATGGAGTCGTCCCAGGTACTCAAGTTGGTCGCCGACGAGCATGTTGGGGTAGAGGCCGCGCTCTTCGGGCATGTAGCCATACCGGCGGCGCTGGCCGGGATCGACGCGACGTCCGTTCCAGGTGATTGAACCCGCCTCGAGTTCGACGAGGCCAAAGAGCGCGCGCATCGTGGTGGTCTTGCCGGCACCGTTAGGGCCAAGAAATCCAACGACGTGACCGGCCCGCACACTAAAGGAGAGGTCGTCGAGCGCCGTGAGTGCACCAAAGCGCCGCCGGAGGCCCGAAAAGGCCAACTCGTTGGTCACGAGTTCACCCTATCGAGGTCGCGATCCTGCGACCAGGTGGTTCACGACCTACTCACTTCGCGTGCCCTTGGGTCACGTAACTCGGCCACCGCACGCGGGTGCCGAGTCGCGACGTGGTTCGTGCGCGTCAAGCTCTCGGTCGTGCGTTCATCATCCAGCGAATACCGAACTGGTCCAGGCAACTTCCCCAGTAACCAAAGAACATCTGCTGCATCCCCGATCCCTCACCACCACCCTGGCTGAGGGCTTCGTACAGTCGGTCGGCCTCTTCGGTCGAGTCGAGTTGGAGACAGATCGTCGTGTTGTTGCCGACGCGACAGTGTTGACCCAGTGACTCGAGCATGTCGGTCGCCATCAAGACGTGGCCGTTAAGAATCGGCAGTTCGACGTGGAGTACTTTGTCGCGCTCGTCGTCACTCAGGGGAGGCAGGCCGGGCGTGTCGCCAAATCGCGTGAGTCCTTCGACGCTGGTGCCAAAGACCTTCGCGTAGTAGTTGAACGCCTCTTCGGCTCGGCCGGGAAAATTCAGATACGTGCAGACGTACGCCATCTCACCACCTCGTTCGTCGTGAGCGTAGTGCGCGACCATCGCCGTCGCCCGGGTTTGTTCACGCAGTCGCGCTTTACCTGGGCGCTACGTGGGGTAGACTGGACTCGTGACCAGCACCCGTAGCGAACTGCTGCTGTAAAGGGCGAGCACTGCTCGCCCTCGCCCCCGCGTACGCGGGGGCTTTTTGTTTCTCCGGGCACAACAGAGAGGATGGCGATGAAGGCTTCACCCCAACAGTCCAGTCCCATGGCGTTTGCGAAGTACCGTCCCTTTATCCCCGTTGACCTGCCTGACCGCACCTGGCCCGATCGACGCCTCGAACGGGCCCCTCGCTGGTGCAGCGTCGACCTGCGCGACGGCAACCAGGCACTCATTGATCCCATGGACCTAGAGCGCAAGCACGCAATGTTCACCCACCTCGTCGAGATGGGCTTTAAGGAGATTGAGGTCGGCTTTCCCTCGGCGAGTCAGCCCGATTTTGACTTCGTGCGCGCCATTATCGAACAAGACCTGATTCCAGAGGACGTCACGATTCAAGTCCTCACGCAGTGTCGAGATGACCTCATTCGCCGCACCTATGAGTCGGTCCGGGGTGCCCGACGCGCCATTATCCACTTCTATAACTCCACCTCGATTCTCCAGCGTCGCGTCGTCTTTGGACTCGACCAAGCGGGTATTACCAGGATCGCCACCGACGCCGCGGCGTTGTGCAAGTCCCTGGAATCGACCTCACCGACCACGGAGTTCTTGTACGAGTATTCGCCCGAAAGCTTCACGGGGACTGAACTCGCCTACGCCGTTGAGATCTGTAACGCGGTCATTGGCGTCATCGATCCCACTCCCGAGCGACCCTTGATTGTGAACCTGCCCGCGACGGTGGAGATGTACACGCCCAATCTCTACGCCGACGCCATCGAGTGGTTTTTGCGCCACGTCAATCGTCGAGACAGCGTCGTGTTGTCGCTGCACCCCCACAACGACCGCGGCACGGCCGTTGCCGCGGCCGAACTCGGGGTCCTCGCGGGCGCCGACCGCGTCGAGGGCACCCTCTTTGGCAACGGTGAGCGCACGGGCAACGTCGACGTCGTGACCTTGGCGCTCAACTTGTTCTCCCAGGGCGTCGACCCCGAACTCGACATTCGCGACATCGACAAGGCCCGCCACGTCGCCGAGTACGCGAATCGCCTGCCGATTCACATGCGCCACCCCTACGTTGGTGAACTCGTCTACACGGCCTTTTCGGGCTCGCACCAAGACGCCATCAAAAAGGGCATGACCGCCATTGGCGACAGTTACGACTACTGGGAAGTGCCCTATCTCCCCATTGACCCCAAGCACACCGGGCGCACCTACGAGGCGATCATTCGCGTTAACTCCCAGTCCGGCAAGGGTGGCGTGGCCTATTTACTGAGTACTGAGCACGGTCTTGACCTGCCGCGCGCGATGCAAGTCGAGTTCTCCAAGCGGGTCCAAGAGCTGACCGAAGAGAGTGGTACCGAGATCAGCCCGGCCGCGCTGTGGGAGGTCTTTACGACCACCTACCTGCCCGAAAATCCCACGATTCAGCTGTTGTCGTCCGAAGTGACGGCCGACCAGCACCAGACGCGCATCTTCGCCCAACTGGTAGTTGCCGGACAACACCTCACCGTCAAGGGCGAAGGCAACGGTCCCATCGACGCAATGATGAGTGGACTGCGCGAACAGATGGACGTCAACTTTAAGGTCCGCGACTACCACGAGCACGCGCTCACCGCTGGCTCGGCCGCCTCGGCCGTCGCCTACGTCGAAGCCGAGGGTGACGACGGCACGACGTGGTGGGGCGTCGGCATGAGTTCGTCGATTCTCGACGCGTCACTCGAAGCGGTAATTTCGGCGGCGAATCGACGTCGTTAGTTTGGGGCGGCTACTAAACTCCGCGGAGTGACCCTCCACTCCTTCGCCGCTTCGATCGGCTGGGTGGCGGTCACCGTGGGTCTGTGGTCGACCTGGATTCAGTTTCGTCGCATCCGCCGCCAAGGTCACGAAGGTGTCTCACTCGCGACGTGGGTCCTCTTTCTCTTCATGGGTCTTTTTTGGATGACCTACGGCGTGACGCGTCACTCACCGCAAATCTTCATGGGCAGTCTGGTGATCTTTCCCCTGCAACTCGCTATTGTCGCGCGGTTGCAGCCCTTTCGTCACGTCAAAGTGCTGGCGCGCTCCTTCGGGTACTTCGCTCTCTTGTGCGTCGCGCCGGTCCTGATCTGGGGCTGGATCGGGGGACTGATCGGTACCGGTATTGCGATGACCGTTAATCGCGGCCCACAGATCATTGAACTGATTCGTCACGCCGACGCCTCGGGCGTGTCGGTCGCCTCGTGGACGTGGGGCGTCACCGGTTCGGTGCTGTGGGTCCTCTTTTACGCGTCGGGCCGTTTGTGGGGAGCGCTCGCGGCGACGATGTTCGCCGGCGTCGCCAACGCCACGATTGCCACGCTCGCTGCCTGGCGACACCGCCAAGCGAGTGTCATGCGCCGAGCGCTCGAACTCGACGTCGCGCTGATCTAGCGCGCGTGGCCGGCGGCGTCGAAGACGCCCGTGAGCGTGGGCGCAGTCGAGCTCGCCTCGTAGTTCGTGATCTCCTCGTCGCGCAGCAGCGTCAAGGACACGTCGTCCCAACCATTGAGGAGTCGCTGACGGGTGAGTGGATCAAGCGCGAAGCTGCGCTTCCAGCCCGCGTCGGGCACCTCGACGACGAGACCCTCGACGTCAACGATCACCAGTCGCCCCGGGAACTCGGTAATGAGTCGCTTTAACTCATTCACCTCGTCGAGGGGCAGTTGGACGATGACGAGGCCCTGTTTGGAGGCGTTGTTACGAAAGATGTCGCCAAAACTCGGGGCCACGATCGCGCTAAAGCCATAATCCATCAACGCCCACACGGCGTGCTCGCGCGACGAACCCGTCCCAAAGCGTGGCCCTGCGACCAGGATCGAGGCGCCGGCGTACTCGGGCTGGTTCAAGACGAAGTTCGTGTCGTCGCGCCACTCGCTAAAGAGCCCGCGACCAAAGCCCGTGCGCTCGACGCGCTTTAACCACTCCGAGGGGATGATCTGGTCGGTGTCGACGTCGCTGCGCTCGAGGGGAACACCGCGACCTTCGAGGAGACGAACGGGCTTCACGCGACGACCTCACTGGGCGAGGCGAAGCGGCCCGCGAGCGCGCTCGCCGCGGCGACGGCCGGCGAGACGAGGTGGGTACGTCCGCCTCGGCCCTGGCGACCTTCGAAGTTGCGATTCGACGTCGAGGCGCAGCGCTGTCCCGGCGACAAAGTGTCGGGATTCATGCCCAAACACATCGAACAGCCCGGCTCGCGCCACTCAAAACCCGCCTCGAGAAAAATCTGG
>NCBD01000105.1 GCA_002255315.1 Actinobacteria bacterium 21-64-8
ATGGCTTCATCTGCCAAGAGACCACGACGGACCAGTGCGCAAACCCGACGGAGTTGGCGCCCGTGCTCGCAACGGTCAAGAAGAACGTGGCCACCATCCTGCATGGACTGCGGGTCACCGCCCATTTCAAGGGTCAGATCGTGCTCGTCAACTATTACTCGACGAACTACTCCAACGCGTTGGCTTCGGCAGGCAGCCAAGCGATCAATCAGGCCCTGGACCAGGGCGGCGCTGGATTCAATGTGGAGATCGCTGACGGCTACGCCGCCTTCAGCCAGGCGGCCCAGTACTCCGCGGGCAACACGTGCGACGCCGGCCTACTCACGCAGCTGTACACGGGCAGCACCATGACGGGTTGCGGGGTCCACCCGAGCGTGGGTGGACAGGCGATTCTCGCTCAGACGGTGGAGTCTGTGGTGCACAAGTAGCGTTACGCGGTTCTCACGATAGTTGGGGGCTCGCCGTGACTCGGGGTTTGGTTGCGCGTCTGGCGTGTAATCGAATCCGGCTGTGAGGACTGTTCATCCGGAAGGGTGAACCTGCCGGTGGCGTAGAGTCAGCCCTTGCAACTGAGTAATTTTTAGTGAGGGCGGGTTCAAGGGCGAGCGCAACACTTGGTGAATGACCTAGTTCAGTTCCCCAGCTCCGTCACGCACGAGGCTACTGCCCAAGACACCCCTGAACCAACGACGGACCGACACTGAGTACATGGAGTTCGACCCATTCGGCGCACCGACTCGGTCACCATCGTGAATAACATCGTCGACCGGATCTTGTCAGATCGACTCTGTTAACAGACCACTACTGAATCAATTCACGGAGCTCGAAGAACCCGTACTGAATGATTTATGACGCCAGAACTTCGCTCGGTTCGCTTTGTTTCCGAGCGAACCCCCAACGGCGACCGAGGTGGATGACCTATTTATGGGAACAATGAAGGGAAACCCTCTTGGTGGGGCTAGTAAGAATCGAACTTACGACCTCGTCATTATCAGTGACGCGCTCTAACCGACTGAGCTATAGCCCCGCAGGGGTTCTAATCTACACCAGGCCCAAATAGCTCAGCGCGGCGGATCTTCCCAGTACTTCGCCGCAATCGACTGTGAGGCGGTGGCGAGCAGCGTGCCACGTTCGCTCCACAAAAACGCCGTCCCCTGCGCGAAGCCTCCCTGGAGGGCGTGCATGCGAATCTCGCAGAGCACCCACTCGGTCGGCTCGAGCGACGCAACGCGAATGGAGTTGTCCAGACTTCGCCCCATGGTGTTGCGACCAAGTGGCTGGGTCGCTCCACCCGAGACGTAGTCACCAAAGATGGCGAGCGTGGGCGCCGAAGGCGTCAGGTGACCGGGGACGCGCGCCCAGAGTGCCGACACCGGCGAACCCGGGGTTCCGTCCAACTGGTCCCAGGATCGACCCATCGCGATGCGGGTTTCGACGTGATCAAAGATGGAGTTGTTAAAACGTCGAGGCATCACGCGCTCGGGACAGGCCAGTGGCGCCGCCACGTCGGGCATGGTGATCCAGGGGGTGGGGGCGCTGAGTAACCCCGTGCCAAAAGATCCGTTCACGGTCAAGATTTCACGATTGTCGACGAAGGTCGTCGCCCGCGCTTGGGTGACGTGGCCGCCTACGACGGCGAGGTCAGTGACGACTCGGACCCGTGCCCCGAGTGGGGCGTACGACAGGTACTGCGCGGTGGCCCAAATCGTGGGTCGTTCACTCGCCTCTTCGAGGGCGACGAGTCCCGAGGCGAGACCACAGCCGCCAAAGAGAAATTGTCCCGGCGTGATGAGCCGCTCGGTGACCTGAAAACTCCACGTCGTCTCGTCGACGCGCGTCATACCAAGAAAATCGCGGACCTCCACGTCGTGCGACGTTAGTGGAGCGCACCACGCCAGTCGGCGAAGCGACCAAACTAGTTCGGTGATCGACCCACGTTTCGTCTACCTCGCCGCGGGACTGTCGGCGCTCGGGGCGTACGGTTACGTGCGCGACACGGTGCGCGGCACGACGGCACCGAATCGCGTGACGTGGTCGCTGTGGGGCGTCGAAGGTGTACTCGCCGCGCTGAACGAGGTGCAACAGCACGTGGGCCTCGCCGCGATCATGACGCTGATGCTGGGACTTGTGCCCTTCGTCGTCGTGGCCGCGTCGTTTCGCAATCCTCAGGGCGTGTGGTCCATTGGCCCCTTTGACGTGGTCTGTGGACTCATCTCACTGGCGGGACTCGTCGCCTGGTTCTTCGTGCACGAAGCGACCTTGGCGCTCGTGACTTTCGTCGTCGCCGATCAGATCGCCGCTCTGCCTACCTTGCGAAAATCGTGGCTGGTGCCCGAGACTGAGTCGCCGCGCGTCTTTTTTCTTGGGGCACTGAACTGCTTCATCACGATCTTGACGTTGCGTGCGTTGACGACGGCGGGCGTACTGTTTCCCGGTTGCATCATGGTGATGGACTTCGTGCTCGCCGGGCTGATTTTCACGCGCGTGGGGCCGCGGCTACGCGCGTGGCGAACGGCGGTGGCCACCTAGGCGAACATTTCGCCGTCGCGGTACCGTGACGTGGTGGCGACGCTTCCGTTTCATTGGCACGCGCTGATTGTCGTGGCCATCGTGGGAGGTATCGCGAGTGTCGTTCGTCTCTCGCGTACTCGCCGCCAGCGCGCACAGGGCGCGGCGGCCGTGGTGGCGTTCGCGGCGGTGACCTTGTGGCCGGTGGGCGACGTGGCCGCGTCGGTTTCACTCAGTGTCGCGACACTGCAACGTCTCGTACTCATGTTGCTCGTCGCCCCGTTGTTGATGCTGGCCGCCCCGACTTCTACCTGGGTCGCGGTGACGCGGCCCGCGATCGTTGACGCCGTGGCGCGTCGATTGGCAAGACCCGCCCCCGCGATGGCGCTCGTCACGGTCGTGGGCACGGTGACGCTCTCGGTGCCGATCGTGAACTGGGGTGCGCAGTCGCTGTGGGCGAGAGATGTCATCGTCATCGGCGTCGTCGTGCTCGGCGTGGTCTTGTGGCTACCGGCGCTTGGACTCGTACCGGGTGTGCGCCGCCTCAGCGAAGTCGCGCGTGCCGCCTACGTGTTCGTTTCGGCGCTGGTCGTGACCAGTCTGTCGCTGGTGTGGATCTTCGCGCGACATCCGCTGTATCGGTCGCTGCACTTTCAACATCACTTCGTGCATCTCTCCGCGCTCACCGATCAACAGGTCGCGGGCTTCGTCGCCAAACTCGGCGCGTACCTACCGATGTGGGCGGTCGCCTTCGTGATCTTTTCGCGCGCCGAGCACCGCGGTGTCGAACTCGAAACGTCGCCCCTGCACTGGGCCGACGTGGAGCGAGAACTCTTGCGTGCGGAGCGACAGCGAAGGCGCACCACGCGTACCGCGCGGGCTCCGCGGTCGCGCGGAGGAGCCACTTGGTAGATTGGAGTCCCTATCGGGGACGTAGCTCAGTTGGTAGAGCGCGGGCTTTGCAAGCCTGAGGTCGTGGGTTCGAGCCCCATCGTCTCCACCACGGTTCGACGCGGTTCGACGCGTTCTACAACGGGTGGCGCGCCTTGGGCGAAGGACGACCTCAGGGACGCATTCCGAGGGCGACCTTCGCCAAGGACTGGGACCTCGTTACAGGTTCTGGTAGTGCTCGCGCCAGATCAATCGATAGATTTTGGTCTTTCGCGGGATCGAACGAAGTCCCGGAATGAGCGGGACGAAGAGCAGCACCCCAGAGAGCACCATCATCAGTGCCCACACCTGCACGTCGGCGTTGGGGCTCGTGGTGAAGGGCGGAATTTGATACCAGGCGGTGTAGAGCCAGAGCCAGGCTTGACCCGGGTAGCTGCCCGTTTCATTCATCATTCCCCACTGTGAGCCCAAGAGGTGATCTTTTTGTGCGAGTGAGGCCAGGTACGAACCATCGGACAAGAACAACAGCGGCTTGGTGTAGTCCGTCGTGTAGAAACCGTGCGCGGTGACGAGCGCCTGGTCGAGGGCGCCACTTCGCGCCATCACCGTCAAGTCATCGATGAAGAGCGGCACCGGTCCGGCCCCCGGGGCCGAGACGTTGATCTGACCGTTGGTGAAGGTCATCTGTGGGGCGGCCTTGGTGTACGTGTTCACCCAGGCGCTGCGCGTCGACGCCGAGGCCGTTTGCCACTGATGCAGCGCCTGGTCGAGCGCGGGCTGGTTGGGGAGCGACCTCAAGGGGTCGATGACGAAGTCGGTCACGGTGTTGACGGGGTGACGCGCGCCCGCCCAC
>NCBD01000106.1 GCA_002255315.1 Actinobacteria bacterium 21-64-8
AAGCGTGTAGGGCGGGTGGAGGATTGTCCACCATTCACGCAAGCGAGGACTGTGCACCAGGGAGGGTTGTGCGTAGTACGCGGGTCCGTACGACGAGGTCTCGCTGGGTTCGATGACTCCCCCTCTAACCAAACGACGCAGAACGCGGTGCTCGCTGCGGTCACCCTAACGTCGTTGCGGTGCCACACGACCGGGACGCCGGTTAGAGGAACGTTCTCGTTACACCTACGCCCAGTACCTAGCGCGAAACACTGGTACCCGCGGCGCGCAGTCCGCCGATCACCAGATCCACACCCAAGTCGTAGTACCGCTCCGGTGCGTCACAGGCTGTCAAGAAGTTCGTGGCGGCAACGATGTGGGGGTAACGCTCGGGTGAAAGCGTTAAGAGTTTGGCCGCTTTGGCGCGCATCATCTCTTCTCGCAGCGCGGCGTCGGGAATGGCGAGGCCCGGCTGGTTGCCCACGAGCATGACGGCCGAACCCAAGAGATAGCGCGCCATCGCCGAGGCGCGCTCTGGATCAAAGCCCACTCGCTCCAAAAGATCGAGCGCCCACTCCGTGAATGTCAGACCGGCCTCACATTCGGTCACGCGCATGGGCGCCCACATCGACAATGTGGGGTGTTCGCGAAAGACTTCGACGAGCACTTGGGTCATGCGTCGCAACTTCGCCCACTCATCAAGGCTCTCGTCGTGCGCTTCGGGGGTGACTCGATCGCGAGCTTCGTTCCAGAGTTGGTCACTCAAAGCATCGAGTAGCGCCTGCTTATCTTCGAAGTGCCAATAGAGCGCCATGGGGGTGACACTTAATTCGCTCGCGAGACGACGAATGGTCACGGCCTCGAGACCTTCGCGGTCCGCGAGACTCATCGCGACGCCCACGACGAACTCGCGGTCCAATCGAGAGTTGGGTTCTCGCTTCACGGCGCTCATCCTTGATAATTGTACGGTGTACGGTTATGTTGTATAGTATACGTTGTACAAGTACACAGTACATGGACACTGTCTGTGAGTTGAGGAGCCACCATGCAAGTAGACGCCGTTGTTCGCACCACCCGTTTTAAAGTTCAACCCGCCCGAGGATGGACCCTCCTCGCGGTCTCGTTGGCGACCTTTATGACCCTGCTCGACAACAACGTGGTGAACGTCGCGATTCCGAGTATTCAGCGCTCGCTCGGCCTGTCAACGTCGGGCATTGAATGGGTTGTGAGCGCCTACATTCTGCTCTTCGCTGGACTCTTATTGGTCGGCGGGCGCCTCAGTGACGTGCTCGGGCGGCGGCGCGTCTTTTTCACCGGACTCGCCATCTTCACGGGTGCCTCGCTCGCAGCGGGACTCGCGACCTCGGCCGCGATGCTGATCTTCTCGCGCGGCGTCCAAGGAGTCGGCGCCGCTCTCTTAGCGCCGACGACGCTCGCGATTATTACCCACGCGTACCCCGACCCGGCCACACGAGCTCGCGCGGTTGGGCTGTGGGGTGCCGTCGGAGCACTCGCCCTGGCCGTCGGCCCCGTCGTAGGCGGAGTGCTCACTCAACACGTGTCGTGGAACTGGATTTTCTTTCTCAACGTGCCCGTGGGCGTCGTGACCGCCGCACTGGCCCTCGTGGCGATCTCTCCCGAACGACCTACGACGCGTCGACAAATCGACCTCGGCGGCGTCGTCACCTCGGCGCTCTCACTCTTTGCCCTTACCTTCGCGCTCATTGAAGGAACCAAGGATGGTTGGACGTCGAGTCTCATTGTGTCGAGTTTCATCCTGGCCCTCGTTGGCGCGGTCGGCTTCGTGGTCGCCGAGCAACGAGCGACGGACCCCATGGTTGATCTCTCACTCTTTGCCAACTCGACGTTTCGAGCCGGCATCAGCGTCCTCATGGCGTGGGCCTTTGGCCTGTTTGGTATTTACTTCTTCACGGCGCTCTATCTCCAAAACGCCCTCGGCTTTTCGCCGACCAAGGCGGGCACCGCCTTCGTGCCAATGGCGCTACTCATGGCGGCGGGCGCAACGATCTCTGACCGCTTAGCGGCGCGCTTTGGTCCCCGGCGACTCATCACGTTCGCCATGACCGTCATGGCCCTCGGGGTCGCGTCGGTGAGTCTGCTCGGTGACCACGCCACGTTTCTCGACCTGATGCCGGGATTTGCACTTATTGGCGTCGGCGGTGGACTGACGATGCCACTGACCTCACTGGTCATCAACGCCATGCCGAGCAATCGCGCGGGCGTCGCCTCGGCGATCTTCAGCGTCGCTCGTGAAATGGCCGGCCTCTTGGGCATCACGGTCATTGGCGTCGTCGTCAGTGGACGCACCCACGTTCTGACTCGCCACGGCGCCACACCGCTTCACGCCTTTCTCGGCGGCTATCGCTGGGGACTGCTGGTGGCGGCGGCGCTGGTCGCGCTCGGAGCCGTGCTCGCCTACACGCGACTACCCCGTCACCCTGCGCCACAACACACTCCATACCTCGACACGCTCGACGAGACGCTCCTCGTCGTAAGCAATTAGCGCCGTGTCGGTCGTCTCATTCCTCCACCACGACACGACGCCGCGACGCGGGCGCGTTTCGCGGCGGGCGCTTGCGCGCTGGCAGTTCAGTGAGCACCTGGGTCGTTGCGACGGTGATCGCGCGCACCGCGTCGTCGAAGGCGGGCGAGTTGAGCAACGGCCCCGACGTCACCCCGGTGACCTTGCGCACGAATTGAACTGCGGCGGCTTCTATCTCTTGAGCCGTGACCGGGGGCTCTAAACCTCGCAAGGTGGCGATGTTTCGGCACATGGCTACGACATCACTCGGAAAATGACACCGCTCGAGTCGCGCTCGGCGGAGCGTCGACCACAGGGGGTGTCCTTGAACGCGCGCACCTCGTGGCCATCGTGGGCTGTTGCGTGGCGAGTGCCGGGCTGGACACTCGTCTCGCGAAGGTCCCCGTCAAAGACGTCGCGATAGATAGGCGCCGCGACCTCGTAGCCGCTGGTGCGAAGTTCAAACCACCGCGGTGCGTTCACGTTAAAGCGGGTGTTCGAGCCACCAACGTCGTGAGGCTTCCACCGTCCTCGCGGCGCGCCCGAAGGATCGGCGATTAGGGCGCGCACGCCGCGCTCGCCAATGGGCTCGGCCCCTTCGATCACTGCCGCGCCGTGTTCGACGGCGCGGCGCAGCGTCAACTCGACGTCATCGACGTCGATGTGCACGCGCCAGCGATGTAGCGTGGCGCCGGGCGCGGCGTTCGCGCGCGCCCCCGCAATGGGCGAGCCGTCGCCAATAAACATGAAGCGACTGCCGTGCGCAGACCATGCGCTACCCGCGCGCCACCCAAAGAGCGTCTCGTTTAAGACCGTGGTGTAATAGAGCTCAGAGCCCACAAGGTCAATCCAGCATGGCTGAGCGACGCCATTCGTCGAATGATTGACCATTGTCGCCACCTTTACTGTCGAATCCTCCACGCGCCTCGTGGCGCGAATTTATGGAATGGCTCGAGCGGTTGCGAACAAGCGGGCCACTAGCGCGACTTCGTCAATCGTTCGTCCACACTCGCTTCGACCATTAAGACGATCGTGCCTACCAGTAGCGCGCCCACCGTAATAAGCAACGACTTCGCGGTCGAGAGATGGGCGTCGAGAAATCCAAGCCCCACGCAGCACATCAGCGCGCCCGGCACCAAGACAACGAACTGCACCCAGGACTTCGCTCGCGACGACGCGTTCGTGGTCGAGTCCGATTTCCATCCGGCGAGTCCAATCATTGCGGCGAGCAACGCTCCGTACGCAATAACGAGGGCGCAGTAGCCCAGAATCAAGGATCTCATGACGTTCCCCCATCGTAACGACGTGTACCAGAGAGCACTTTAACGAGAAAATAGGCAACGTCCAAGGATTCTTCCTCGTCAACGCGGGCAACGGCGCCGACCCCGTGGGCGCACCTCGCGCACCGTCATGGCTCGTGCCCTACGCTCAACGTTGAGCAACGCAACGAATCGAGGCTCTCTTCGTGTCACTTCCACTGCTGAGTGCAGCCCAGATGCGCGTCGCGGACGCGCGCGCCGTCGCCGAACGTGGTCAAAGCGCGCTGGTGCAGTCGGCCGGACTCGCCGTCGCGCGTGAGGCGTTACGACTCCTGGTAGCTGGCTATGGGCGGCGCGTCGCGGTCGTGGCCGGCCCCGGTCTCAACGGCGCCGACGGTCGCGCCGCCGCGCACTGGCTACGTGGACGGGGCGTGGCCGTTGAGGTGTTTGACGTGGTGGACCAGCCGAGGTGTTTGACGTGGTGGACCAGCCCGCGATCCTCGCGGGTTACGACCTCTTCATCGACGCCGCTTTTGGACTGGGTTGCTCACGCCCGTACGGCGCGCCAGGGATCGAAGCGCCCACGCGAGTGCTCTGCGTTGATTTACCATCGGGCGTCGACGCCGACACGGGCCGCGTCTTGGGTTCACCGGTGCAGGCCACGGTCACACTCGCGCTGGGCGCCTATAAGTACGCCCACGTCGCGGGCGCCGCGACGCGCTTCATGGGTGAACGACGATTCGCCAGCCTCGACATCGTCACCGACGCGCGTGACGCACTCATTGAGGACGCTGATCTCGCGGATTTGGTGCGAAGCGCGCACGACGATCACAAGTGGCGTCACGGACTGGCGGTCCTGGCGGGATCGCCCACGATGACCGGCGCGGCGGTGCTCGTGGCCGAAGGCGCGCTGAGTGCGGGCGCCTCGATGGTGCGACTCACCTCACGAAATGACGCGCTCGCTTCCACGCTCGCTCCCGAAGTGGTTCGCGAAGAACGTTCGACGATCGACCCACGCGTCAAGGCCGTCGTCGCGGGACCAGGTCTAGGCGAAGACGCCGGCGAATGGCTCGCGCCGCGACTTCGCGACGTGCGCGTACCGGTCGTGCTTGACGCGGACGGGTTGGACCCGTCACTCATCGCACGACGTTCGACGTCGAGCACGTGGCTCCTCACACCCCACGAAGGTGAGTTCGCCCGGCTCACGGGCACCCCCGTCGGCGACGATCGACTCGAGGCCGTGCGACATCTCGCGCGACAAACCGGATGCGTCGTCCTGCTCAAAGGACCGGTCACGATTATCGCCGCCCCCTCGGGCGAGACGCGTGTGGTGACGAGCGGCACGAGCGCGCTCGCGACCGCCGGCAGTGGCGATGTACTCGCCGGACTCATTGGCGCCACGATTGCTCGAGGACACGAACCCTTGGAGGCCGCCGCACTCGCCGCCCACTTGCACGGTCGCGCCGGCAGTCGTCTGGGTCCTTACCCGCGCGCCTCAGAACTCGCCGGCGCGGTGCGGGCGCTTCTAGGAGAAGTCGCTACACCGCTTCGAGGATGACGGCCGTCCCGTAGGCGCAGATCTCTGAACCCATATCAGCGATTTCACTGGTATCAAAGCGCATCGCGATGACCGCGTTGGCCCCCTTCGCGGTCGCTTCGTCGGTCAACCGACGCAGCGCCTCTTCGCGACTGGCTTGAAGATTCTTCGTCAGACCCTGCAGTTCGCCGCCGACGAGCGCCTTTAAGGACGCGCCCAGATTCGACAGCACGTTTCGCGATCGCACCGTGAGCCCGAAGACCTCACCCTTCACTTCGACCACACGGAAACCAGGCACATCGTTCATGGTTGAAATCAACACTGAACCCTCCGTGTACCGACTACGCCAAGCTTGAGACTAACAGCGCACCGACCTGGCTCAAAGGGTCTGCGCGGTAGCGATACAGTGACAGTCCAGAGACATAACGTCCGGCCCTCGAAGGTTCGTCGCTCCGCGTCACGTCTCGATGGAGGGTCTTTCAGTGGAACCGACGAACGTGGAGAACCCGGACTACTTCCATAAAGTCGTCGACTGCCAGTGGGCCTGTCCCGCGCACACCAACGTCCCGGGCTATATCCGACTCATCGCCCAAGGGCGCTTCGACGACGCCTATTTGCTCAATCGCGAATCAAACGTCTTTCCGGGAATCTTGGGACGCACCTGCGACCGGCCCTGCGAGCCCGCCTGTCGACGAGAGCGCGTAGACGGTAGCCCCGTCGCCATCTGTCGACTCAAGCGTGTAGCGGCCGACTTAAAGGGCGATCTGAGTGATCGACTGCCCCAGATTCCCCGCGAAAAAAACGGCCGTCGGATCGCGCTTATCGGTGCCGGTCCGTCGTCGCTGACGGTGGCGAACGATCTCTTGCCCCTGGGTTATGAGGTCGTGCTCTTTGAACAGTTCGCCCGCGCCGGCGGACTCATGCGCACCAACATTCCCGAATTTCGCCTGCCCGACTCGGTACTCGACGAAGAGACCGGGGTCATTATCGATATGGGCGTTGACGTGCGATACGGACAAGCGATTACGAGTCTTCGCGCCTTGCTGGACGAGCATTATGACGCCATCTTCGTGGGCGTGGGCGCACCCAAGGGCAAAGAACTGGACCTGCCTGGTCGACACGACGAAGTCGAGTCTCGCATTCACGTGGGTATTGAGTGGTTGGAGTCGGTCGCCTTCGGTCATATCGACTCCATTGGCGAACGCGTCTTAATTATTGGCGTGGGTAATACCGCGATGGACTGTTGTCGAACGTCGCGACGACTCGGCGGCAAGGACATCAAGGTCATGGCCCGGCGCCCGCGCGAGTACTTCAAGGCCTCACCGTGGGAGCTCGACGACGCCGAGGAAGAAGGCGTCGACATTGTCGTGAACCACTCGCCGACTCGCTTCGTCCTCGACAACGGCAAACTCGTCGGTATGGAGTTTGACGTCGTGGAGTGGGACGAAGGAGCTCGCCACGCCACGGTCACCTCGAGCGTGATACTGCCCTGTGACGACGTAATTCTCGCCATCGGGCAAGAAAATGCCTTTCCGTGGATTGAACGCGACCTTGGACTCGAGTTTGGCGAGTGGGACCTGCCAATCGTCGACGAGGTCACGATGCAGTCGAGTCTGCCGGGGGTCTTTTTCGGTGGCGACGCGGCCTTTGGTCCGAAGAACATTATCTGGGCGGTCGCGCACGGCCACGCCGCGGCAATCTCCATTCATCGGTACTGCGAGGGTGCCTCGCTGCACGATCGCCCTCCCATGGGCATGACCCTGGTGAGTCAAAAGATGGGCATGAGCGAGTGGAGTTACCACAACGACTTCAACCCTTCCGCGCGCCAAAAGATGAACCACGTCGATCTCACGGAGCGCTTTAGTTCCCTCGGTCTGGAAGTGGAGCTCGGCTTCAGCGCTGAACAAACTGCGCGCGAAGTGCAACGTTGCCTCAATTGCGACGTGCAGACCGACTTCAACGCGCCTGCGTGCATCGAGTGCGACGCCTGCATTGACATCTGTCCGGTGCAGTGTCTCACGATTACTTCAGACGCGGACGAAGTGACTTTGCGTTCTAAGTTGTCGGCTCCCGCGAACAACCTTGAGCAGTCGCTCTACGTCTCTCAGGCGCTGCCCCAAACGGGGCGCGTCATGGTCAAGGACGAAAACGTGTGCGTGCACTGTGGACTCTGCGCCGAACGCTGCCCCACGAGCGCCTGGGATATGGCGCTCTTTGATCTTGCGATTCCTTACGCACACAGCGCGAACTTCGTGCCCGTACCCTCGATTCGAGTCTCCTAGACCATGACCGCGCTCTTGCCCACGAACCAGCGCCAACGGGTGAATGACTTCGCGATCAAGTTGGCCAACGTCAACGGGACCGGTTCGGCCAG
>NCBD01000107.1 GCA_002255315.1 Actinobacteria bacterium 21-64-8
AGTGCTCGCATCGTCGCACCTCCCACGCCCTGGAGAGGGGTGTACGTCATCGCGAGGTCGCTCCCCCCAGGAGGCGCGAAACGCGCGAGCACGTGCGTGCGGTAGCGCTCGAGCAACGCGTCGTCGATCGCGTGGTACTGCGCACTGGTGCGCTCGCCCAGTGGCGGGTGCGGCGGTGCACTCTGGGCGAAACCCTCGACCACCGTGTCGTCGGGGGGAATGATCTGCGCACCGTCGCTCGCGTACAGCTTGTAGCCGTTATCGCGCGCCGGGTTATGGCTCGCGGTGATCATGATGCCCGCCGCCGCGCGTAACTGTTTGACGCAGTACGGCACGAACGGTGTGGGGAGAGGCTCGGTCAGTTCAAAGACATCAACTCCCGCACCCAAGAGCACCGCGACGACTTCGTCCGCGAACTCGCGTGAGCCGTGACGCGCGTCGCGGCCTACGACGACCCTGTGAGTCGTCTGAAGGTGGAGCGCGTCGAGCCAATGCACGACGCCCTGCGTCGCGCGCCGTACGGTCAGGCGATTCATGCCCGCGGGTCCCGCCATGACCTCACCTCGAAGCCCCGCCGTGCCAAAGGTGAGGGGTTGGGCGAAGCGTCGCTCGAGTTCGTCTTCGTCACCACGCTCGAGCAGATCGAGCAGTTCGCGCCGACAGGCCCCGTCGGGATCACTCGCGACCCACGCCTCAACCGCCCCGCGCCAGCGCGTCACAGCAGCGCCAACACCGCCGCGAGCAACGCGCCCAGCGAGGGCGCCGCCTGTTGGCCCGCTGCGAGCACCTCGAGGTGGCTCAACGCGCCCGGCACCACGCCTGCGGCGTGGTTAGACACCAGCGAGAGTCCCACGACGTCGGCGCCTAAGTGACGCGCGGCAATTGCTTCGAGCACGGTCGACATACCGACCAAGGTGGCCCCGAGTGTTCGCGCCATGACGATTTCGGCGGGCGTTTCGTAGTGGGGACCGCGCAGTCCGAGGTAGACCCCTTCACGCATTTGGGGCACCGCATCCTTGATTCTTGTACGCAGTCGTTCACAGTAGAGATCAGAGAGATCGACGAATCGTGGTGCGTACCCCTCGGGTGGTGCTTCACCCTCGAGGGGTGAAGTACCGGTCAAGTTCAGGTGATCACGGATCAGCACGGTCTCACCGGGCTGCATCGAAGGATCGATTCCGCCGCAAGCGTTCGTCAAGACGACCGTCTTCGCGCCCGCAGCGACCAACGTGCGAACCGGGTGAGCGACGCGCGCGGCGCTGTGACCTTCGTAGAGGTGCACCCGTCCAGTCAAGAGCGCGACCTGGCGTTCTCCGACGCGAAGGCTCAGTACGTGACCACCGTGCCCGGGCACCGTGGGCGAAAAAAACCCTGGCAAAGAACTCGTCGCCACGTCGTGCTCGAGCGACCCCAGCGCCGTCGCCCCCTCGCGCCAGCCCGAACCGAGAACCACCGCCACGTCGTAGCGATCGACGCCGCTGCGCGCGCGAAGCTCGTCGGCGGCCGACTGGGCGAGGGCGTAAGGACTATCCACTATTGGCCCACCGTGTGCCACACGGTCGTGGTCTCGAGAAAGCCACGAAGTCGTCGAAGCGAGTCGGCCTCGCCGTTAAAACCAGTGCGCACCACGCGCTTAATCGACTCCGCGCAGCGCAGCGCGAGGGGCGCCACGTCCTCGTCGTCGACGCCCGACAGGTCCACTCCGTCCACGTCTTCGTGACTGCAGAGCACTGGCGCGAGCTCGTCGCGAGTACCCGTGAGGACGTTGAGTAGCCCCGGCGGAAAGTCCGCGGTCACCGTCAGTTCACCCAGCAACAGAGCGGGCGTCGGACGCTCGTGACTCGCGAGCGCCACGACCGCGTTGCCCGTCGCCAGTGGCGCCAGAACCTGATCGACGAGTGCCGCCAACGACGACGAAGCCGGCGCGACGACGCCGACGACGCCGCTGGGCGTGGGCAACGAGAAATTAAAGAAGGGGCCGGCGACGGGATTCGCGCCGCCAAAGACCTGGGCGACTTTGTCCGTCCACCCCGCGTACCAGACGACGCGATCGATCGCGACGTCGACGATCGTGCGCGCGTCGGCACTCGACCGTCCCTCGCTCGCGGCGACGAGCGCCGCGAACTCGTCGCGGCGCGACTCGGCCATTTCGGCGAGGCGATAGAGAACCTGACCTCGGTTGTAGGCGCTCGTCGACCACCACTTGGTTTGGGCGGCCCGCGCGGCGGCGACGGCGTCGCGCACGTCCTTGCGCGAGCCCCAAGCCACGTTGGCCAAAAAAGCGCCACTCGCGTCGACCACTTCGTAACTTCGCCCGGACTCTGAGCGAATGAAGGCGCCGTTGACGACGAGTTTGTAGGTCTTGCGCACGTCGAGGCGTTCAGACATCCAGGTACCCCTCGAGACCGTGTCGACCGCCCTCGCGACCAAAACCCGACTCCTTCACTCCGCCAAAGGGACTCGCCGGGTCAAAGCGGTTGTAGGTGTTGGCCCACACCACGCCGGCGCGCAGTCGCTCCGCGACCCAGAGCGTGCGACTACCCTTTTCGCTCCACACGCCGCAGGCAAGCCCGTAGGTGGTGTTATTGGCCTTGGCGACCGCCTCGTCGGGGGTTCGAAACGACAAAACGCTGAGCACTGGTCCAAAGATCTCTTCTCGCGCGACGCGCTGGGACTGCGAGACGTTGGTGAAGATGGTGGGCGCGAACCAGTACCCCTTTTCCGGCAACGCGCACGAGCTCGTAAAACGCGTCGCCCCCTCCACTTCACCCGACGCGCTGATCTCTTGGATGCGTGCGAGTTGGGCCGCGGAGTTGATCGCGCCAACGTCGGTGTTTTTATCAAGCGGATCACCGACGCGCAACTGCTCCACGCGTCGCTCGAGACGCCACACGAGCTCTTCTTCAATGGACTCTTGGACCAGTAATCGCGATCCGGCACAACACACGTGACCCTGGTTGAAGAAAATACCGTCAACGATTCCTTCGACGACTTCGTCGAGGGGCGCGTCGTCAAACACGATGTTGGCACCCTTACCACCAAGCTCAAGGGTGAGGTGCTTGTTCGTGCCACTGAGTCGACGCTGGATGGCACGACCCACTTCCGTCGAGCCCGTAAAGGCGATCTTGTTGACGTCGGGATGCTCGACCAAGGCCGCGCCGACGTTGCCATCGCCCGTGACGATATTGACGACGCCCGCCGGGAACTCGGCCTGCTGGAGAATCTCGGCGAGCACGAGCGCCGACAGGGACGTCGTCTCGGCGGGTTTGAGCACGCAGGTATTGCCGGCCGCGAGGGCCGGGGCGAGCTTCCACGCCGCCATGAGGAGGGGAAAGTTCCACGGGATAATTTGACCCGCGACGCCCAGTGGAGCGGGCGCCTCGCCGAAGCCCGCGTGCTGGAGTTTGTCGGCCCAGCCCGCGTAGTAGAAGAAGTGCGCGGCCGCTTGGGGCACGTCCACGTCACGAGACTCGCGAATGGGCTTGCCGTTGTCGAGCGTCTCGACGACCGCGAGTTCGCGTGCGCGCTCTTGGATCAGTCGAGCGACGCGATAGAGATACTTCGCCCGCTCGGCGCCGGGCATCGTTGACCACACGTCCTCGTAGGCCCGTCGCGCGGCGCGAACTGCGGCGTCGACGTCACCAGAGGTAGCCTGCGCGACGGTCGCGATCGTTGTTTCTGTCGCGGGATTGAGGGACGCAAACTGCGCGTGCTCGTCGGGGTTCGTAAAGGTGCCGTTGATGAAGAGTCCGTAACGCTCGCGCAGGCGAGCAAGGGACGCCGATTCCGGCGCGGGGTCGTAACTGAGTGACCCCAAGGACGAGCGCACGAGTTCGCCGCTCATCAGTCGCCGCTAAAGCGTTCGGGGCGCGCGTAGGCTCCTAGCGCTTGTTTGCGCCGTTGTAACATCAGATCATTGAGCAGTGAGGACGCGCCAAAGCGAAAATAGCGCGGACTTAGCCACGTAGCACCGACCGTCTCGTTGACCACCACCAGGTAGCGCAAGGCATCTTTGGCACTGCGAATTCCTCCGGCCACTTTCACGCCTACGAGCCGACCCGTCACCTCGGCGAAGTCACGCGTCGCTTCGAGCATCACCAGCGCGACGGGCAGCGTCGAGTTCACGCCCACCTTGCCCGTTGAGGTTTTGATGAAATCGGCTCCCGCGAGCATGGCGACCCAACTCGCGCGTCGCACGTTGTCGTACGTGATGAGTTCGCCCGTCTCCAAAATCACCTTG
>NCBD01000224.1 GCA_002255315.1 Actinobacteria bacterium 21-64-8
TCGGTGCCCGGCGATGGTGAGCGTGCCACCGAGGGGGACAATCGAGAAGGTGATGAGTGCGGGCACCAAGGATAAATAGGGCGCGAGTTTGAAGATGAAACGGTCGGCCTCGGCGGGCACGAGGTCTTCTTTAAAGAACAACTTGATGCCGTCGGCGAGTGTCTGCAAGATGCCAAAGGGCCCCCAGCGTTGCGGTCCAATACGGCTTTGCATGTCCGAAATTGCCTTGCGCTCGAACCAGATCATGAGCGTCACCGCGCCCATGATCACGCCAAAGCCCACCAGTACTTTGATGACGACGATCAAGATCACGATGCCGGTGACCCCGTGGTTGTAGAGCGGATCAACGCTGGCGAGATTCATCGAGTCTCCACGCGCACTTCACTCACCAACGCGTTCGGGTCGACCAGCGCGTGCCAAGACTGGGTCGCGTCGTCGTCGCTTCGCGCGCCAAAGGTCACGCGCACCGTGCCGCGCGCGGCGTTGGCCGCGGTGACGCGCAACACCATCGCGCCTCGCGCGCCCACCACGTTCACGAGTTCGCCCTCGGCGACGCCGAGACGGTCCATGTCCTTCGCGGCCAGGGCGAGTGAGGTAGCCGCCACCAGTTTCTCGAGTGCGGGCGAACCCTGCATCGCGATACCGCGGTCGTAAAGCTGACGCGCGACGATGAGACCAAAGGCGTAGGAGTCATGTCGAGGCACGTCGAGTACTCGTCCCGCCATCACCTCATCGAGCGTCACGACGCTGGAAATGCCCCGCCGTGACACGGGCGCACGCACCGTGTCGCCGGCGTGGTCACCGAGACCCACGCTCTCAACGGACGAAATTCCGGGAAAGGCCATTGGGTCAAGGGCTCGACGCGCTTCGGGCGCATCAGCGCCCACCAGTTGGCCGTCGCTCGGACCACGCTCGAGCACGCTGGCGCAGGGATAGCCAGTCGACTCTTCAATCACGCGCGCCGTCTGTTCGATCGAGGTGAGTCCCAGCGATTGGGCCGTGACCCGTGACGACGACGACGTTGGCGCGCTCGAGTGCGGCCCGCGCACCGTCGTCGTCGAGTACATTGCCGAGTAAGCAACCGCCCAAGAGCAGCACCGCACGCTGGGCACCGGATCGAAGAGCCTCGAGTTGGGCGAGAGCGTCACGACCATCGTCGGCGACGTACGAGCGTCCCGGGCGCAAGGAGGGAGCTAGTCCCATATCGAGTGCGCCACGCACGTTGGCGCGTCGCAGTCCCACGAGGAATTTCGCGGCCGGAAAGCGCTCGGCCAAGGTGCGCACCGCTCGCTCGGTGACGAGGGCGCTTTCGGCCAGATTCGCGCGACCCACGACAAAGACGACGCCGGCGCCGTCGGCGCCGAGCAACGCACGCGCCTCGGCGAGATCGAACTCACCCACCAGTGCCTCCAGTCCGAGCGCGACGCTCGGGTCAGCGAGGGCTTGGGCGAGGCGAGCACTTTCACCGGGGCGAACGAGCAGTTCGACCGACGTCAACTCGGCGAAGGGGTTCGCCGTTTGCGTGATCGCGACGAGTTTGGCGCGGCCCTTCAAGACCGGTTCACGAAGACGCAAGAAGAGCACGGGCAACTCTTGGCGTAGGTCGCCGCCCAGGGTCACGATGGTCGTGGCGTGCGCGGCGTCGTCGATCGTGGCACTCGGCAGCGCCTGGACCAGCGCGGCGTCGAAACCATCGCCGTACTGCGCGTCAAGGTGGTCACTGTGTAGGACCTCACGCACGAACCGCTCCCAGGCGAAGGCGCCCTCGTTCGTGAGGGCAGCGCCACCAATGGCGCCGACGCCTCCGGGAGTCGCCGCGGCGTCGCCCAGGAGTTTGGCGGCGTGAGCGAGTGCCTCGCTCCACGTCACGGGCACGAGTTCGCCGTTCACGCGCACGTGCGGTTGCGTGACGCGTGTTGCCGCGCTCAAGAGATCACTCGCTCCCTCGTGACCGTCGGTCGCGTCAAGCGTGAAGCGTCCCTTGTCACAAAGCCAACCATGGTTCACCGGCTCGGAGTCGACACCGAGCACGCGCGTTAAACGATTCCCCGAGGACTGCACCGCGATTCGACAGCCC
>NCBD01000225.1 GCA_002255315.1 Actinobacteria bacterium 21-64-8
TCGACGCGCTGAGGGAGCGGCCCGATCTCGATCTGGTGCGCCAGATGGTCGGCTTCCTCTACCAGGCCCTCATCGAGGCCGAGGCGACCGAGGTCATCGGCGCCGAGCCCCACGAGAGAAGCGGCACCCGAACGACCCGGCGCAACGGGCACCGAGCCCGCACGCTGTCGACCAAGGCGGGCGACGTGGACCTGAAGATCCCCAAGCTGCGGGCGGGCTCGTTCTTCCCCAGTGTGCTTGAGCGCCGGCGGCGGGTCGACCAGGCCCTCTACGCGGTCGTGATCGAGGCCTACGTCCACGGGGTCTCCACGAGGAAGGTGGACGACCTGGTGGCCGCCCTGGGTGTTGACGCCGGACTCTCCAAGAGCGAGGTCAGCCGGATCTGTGCCGAGATGGACGAGGGTCTCGAGGCCTTCCGCACCCGAGACCTCTCCCACGCCCCCTTCCCCTACTGCTTCCTCGACGCCACCTACGTCAAGGCCCGCGTCGGCGGACGCGTCGTCTCTCGGGCGGTCGTGGTCGCGACGGGCGTGAGCGTCACGGGGGATCGCGAGATCCTGGGCCTGGCCCTGGGCGACAGCGAGGACGAGGCCTTCTGGAGCGACTTTCTACGCTCTCTCAGAGCACGGGGCCTCTCGGGCGTGCAGCTCGTGATCAGTGATCACCACGCCGGCCTCAAGGCCGCCATCAGCAAGGTCCTCCTAGGGGCGTCCTGGCAGCGCTGTCGGGTCCACTTCATGCGCAACGTCCTGGCCCGGGTCACCAGAGCCCAGGGCCCGATGGTCGCCGCCGCGATCCGCACGATCTTCGCCCAGCCCGACGGCACCCACGTGCGCGCCCAGTTGCGCGAGGTGGCCAAGACCTTGAAGCGCCAGTTCCCTGAGGTCGCCTCGATGCTGCTCGACGCCGAGGCTGACCTCACGGCCTTCGCGGACTTCCCACCCCCGCACTGGACCAAGATCTGGTCGACCAACCCCTTGGAGCGAGTCAACGCCGAGATCAAGCGCCGGACCCGCGTCGTGGGCATCTTCCCCAACGACGCCGCGGCACTTCGCCTCATCACCGCCGTGGTCCTCGAGCAGCACGCGCCATGAAACGCCATCCACGGCCAGGTGATGGATCGCCAGCAACAGACGCGCCGTACCATCCGCCAGCCGGATCGACATGGCCCGCAGCAGCGGCGTCTTCGGCAAGTGGCTCATTCAGCTGGCCAAGACCGATGTCCTGGTCCTGGATGACTGGGGGATGGGTGCCATCGATAACGCGACACGTTCTGACTTACTGGAGATCATTGACGACCGCGCCGCTAACAAGGCCACGATCATTACCAGTCAACTCCCGATCGA
>NCBD01000108.1 GCA_002255315.1 Actinobacteria bacterium 21-64-8
AAGACGTACTCAACCGGGTCTTCAATCGTCATCACGTTGACCGTCTGATTGGCAACTTCACTGAGCGTCGCGTAAAGCGTCGTGGTCTTACCGCTGCCCGTCGGGCCCGCACAGAGCACCATGCCAAAGGGTGCGCGCACCATCTTGGAGTAAGTCTCGTACGTGTCTTGGGGCATACCGAGATCCTTAAGAGACAGCACCGAGCGCGTCTTATCCAAAATACGCAGCACGCAGCTTTCACCCATGATCGTGGCGACCGTGGACACGCGTACGTCGACCTCTCGACCATCAATAGTGATCGCGAGCTGGCCATCTTGGGGACGGCGCCGCTCGACAATATTCATGCTCGCCATCACCTTGATACGACTGACTAAGCCAGGGCCAATGGACGCCGGAAGTTGAATGATCTCCTTCAGCGCCCCGTCAATACGAAAACGTACGCGAATGACGTCGTCGGAGGGCTCAATGTGTACGTCCGAGGCGCGGTCGCGCATCGCCTGGGTCAAAATACTGTCCACCACCTGAACGACGGGCGCGTCGTCACCTTGGTCACCGTCATTGTTTTCAACAACCTTCTTGCGCGTGACCTCAACCGATTGAAAGGCCTGCACCAATTTCTCAACGTGGGCAATGGAGCGATAGTTGGTGTCCACCGCCCAGCGAACGTCGCTCAATGGAGCAATGAGGAAGCGCACCGACATCTTGCTCGCGCGTGCCAACAGATCACGAAGTTCGTTACTGGGCTCGGCGACCGCGATTAAGAGTTCGTTCTCTTCGACGCGCACCGGAATTGCCATGTGCTGACGAGCAATGGACTCATCTACGTAAGCGAGGATCTCATCGGTAATGGACTCGCGGCGCAGTTCCGCCATCGAGAAAGCAAAACTATCGGCGTACGCGCGCGCGATCGTCGTCTCGTCAACGACGTTCATCGAACTCAAGACGTCACAGAGCAGTCCACCGGCTCGGTGCTGCACTTCAAAGGCCGCAGACAGCTGCTCGGACGTGACGAGGTTCTTCTCAATGAGCTTTTCACCAAGTAGCCCGATCGAGGTACCAGCGAAGACGTCGCGCAGTGCGTCCTCGAGCCCACTCGAGTCCTTCGTAGTGGCGCTACTCGTCGCGTCGCCAAAGACCGAGGGCGTCAGCGCGTGCACTACTGACGGTGACGATCCCTTTTTGGTGTCGTCCTTCGAGGTGCCCTCGTCTCGATTCTTCTTTCTAAATGCCATCGCAACTCCTCGTTACCCGACTTGCACTCCAGGAATTCCGAATACACACACACGTACTTGTACGACACTTCATGCGAAAGTATCTCACAGCGTTCTTCGAATTATCTAGAGAGAATTCAATTCAATAAATGCGCACTACTCACTACCTCGCATGTACTTCACGAAAAAAATACTCATTACCAAGTGCGTAGTACGAATGCACTACCTTGTCGCAACACATTTACTTTTAACGCTCCGCTGCGTACTTCGACGCCGCCGCTCAGCACGTGCGTCAATAAGTATTCGGAGCAATGAACGTTTTGGATGACCAAACGAGGATCACCGCCTTCGTATGTACGCAGTGACGCAGGCCGTACGAACGTCACGTCGCGAAGTGGTGACTCAACGTGGCCGCGCGAGACCCGTGCGGTGACACAGCCAATGAGTCACCCCGTCAAGTTCCTCACGGGTGGGCCGTAACCCACGCTCGACGTTCGACTCAACCCTCGAAGGGCAGCGGCGCGACGTCGTTATAACGAAGGAGTCGTCGATACGCCCCGCGAAATTCGATCTCGGTCATGGAGCAGTTTTCAATGCGCGGTTCCAAACGTACGTGGGGCCCCAGTCCCTGATAAATCTTCATCGCCTGTTCAATGACGCCACCGTGAGCGACCACGACGACCAACTCCCCCGGGTGACGCTGCGTCAGGGTCGCGATCGCTTGGGCGCAACGTTCGTGAAACGACAACAGTGATTCCCCGCCCGGGGCACAGGGTTCGGAGGGATCCACGTCCCAGTTGGGCCCCGCGAACCGTTCGCCGATTTCGCTCCAACTGAGTCCGTCGACCTCGCCGACCTTGAGTTCAACCAACGAGTCCTCGGCCACTAAGTTGAGGCCCGCAGGTAGGGCGGGTCGAAGAATTTCGGCCGTCTCAATCGCGCGCGGCAACGTCGAGCAGTAAAAAGCGCTCGCGTCGTCGAGTTCGCGACTACGTGCGAGCCGATCGCGCAGTGCCATACTTTGACGCCGCCCCAGATCGGTGAGTCCACCGTCGCCCACGGGCCCGCCCGCGCGCCCGAGCGCGTTGGCAAAGCACTCGCCGTGGCGAACAAAGAGCAGTCGAGTACCGGTGGGCCGCGGGCCGCGCTGGCGAAAACCGAGTGGGGCGAGTTTTTCGTCGTGCGTCACGCCAGTTCACCCACGAATCGCTCCAGCTGGCGAAGGGTGCGGCACTCAATCACGCCGTCACAGTGAGGCGCGTACTGCCCCACGATTGAGTCGCCGCTATTCCAGTAACTTCGCGGCTCAGGATTGAGCCAGTAAACGGCCTTGGCCCGAAGGTGCAAGTCGGCGATCACTTCGGCGTGAGCTTGGTGATAGTTGTTGCGGGCGTCACCCAGGATCAGTACCGTCGAACGTCGCGTTACGTCTCTCGCGAAGCGGTCGTGAAAACTCAGCAGGGCCCGACCGTAGTCCGAATGACCGTCAAAGGCAATCACGTCGGCTTCGGCGTTGATGCGCGCCACCGCGTCAGCGGGATCGTCGACTCCTTCGAAGAGGGCGGTGACCTCGTCGAGGCCGTCTACGAAGACAAAGCTGCGGACCTTGGAAAACTGCGAACTAATAGCGTGTACGAGGTGCAGGGTAAAGCGCGCAAAGGACGCGACCGAACCCGACACGTCGGCGATAACGAAGATCTCTGGCTTCGCCGGACGAGGCGGCTTAAAACGCAGATCGATGGGCACTCCGCCCGTCGAGAGACTGCGCCGAACCGTGTGGCGAAGATCGACCGGTCCGCGACGACGGCGACGGCGCCTACGTGCGAGGCGCACCGCTAACTTGCGCGACAGCGGTCGCAGCGCGCGCTCGAGTTGCGCCATTTCGTCGCGATTAGCGTGCATCACGTCGAGATCTTCGGGCAGGGGTTTGCGCACCGATTTCGCGAGGGCCTTCGAGCCACGGTCTTCTACCAATCGCTCACGAATCTCGCGCTCAATTTCCGCCTTCAGATGTTCAATGCGCGCGTGCGCTTCGTCACTGGCGAGCTGACGCTGGAGTTGGCCGTCGCGCGAGGCACCCCCGGCGAGTCGTTGTTCGAGTTCATCGAGATCAAGGTTGCGCAACGTTCGATACAGGTAATACGTCCCTCCGACGGGACGACCCGGTTCCATCCCCGCGTAGCGCGACACTGCTTCACTAGCGCCTTCACGTAGCGCCGCCGCGTCGGCGTCGCGTAGGGCCCGAAAGAGCAGTTCAGTCAGTTCTTGAGCGCTCATCGCGCCCGCGGCACCCCCACCCTGGCCGCGCGAAGGTCCCGCGCCACTGGCCCCCGCCGCGCCCGAACTCTCCTCGTCGAGTTCGGAGTCGAACAGCTCCTCAGCGTCGGCCCACGAGCGAGTGGAAAAAAAGACGTCGAAGGCCGTGTTAAAGACTGGCAGGTGATCGCCGTCTTTCACGAGCGTCGCCGCCAACGACGAGCGCAGCATGGATCGATTCGCGAGGTCAATGACCTCGACGGCGCGCGCCGCGTCTACGTGTTCGCTCATGGACACGGGGATTCCCGCCGCGCGGAGTTCGCCGATGAAATCGCCGAGGAGATTAAGCAAGGGGCCGGGGACGACCGAGCAACTCCTTGGTTGCTCGTTCGATGTCGGACTGATACTTCAAGAGAATGTGGAGCGTCTCGGCAGCGTCGGCGTCGCCAATTTCGTCGCGACCAAGTACGACCAGTGTGCGGGCCCAGTCCAGGGTCTCAGAGACCGACGGCGCCTTTTTGAGATCCAGGTTTCGTAAGGAACGCACCACTTGGGCAATCTGCTCGGCCAGTGCCGTCGTAATGCCCGGCACCCGCGCCAAGATAATGTCGCGCTCGCGCTCCACGCTCGGGTAGCCCACGTACAAGTACAGGCATCGCCGCTTCAGCGCTTCGGAGAGTTCTCGAGTGTTGTTAGAGGTGAGAAACACCATGGGAATCTGTTGGGCTCGTATCGCGGCGACGGCCTTGGCCAGGGCCGTTTTACCGGTGCCCGCTGGCCCCTCAACGAGTACGGGTTTCGCGAGGCGATCAGCGAGAAAGGCCACTGACGCGATGGATTCATCGCTCAAGTAGTCATTCTTCGCCAGTCGCTCCATGACGTCCTCACTGGATTCAAAGCGCACGGGCGGCACGGTATCGAGACCGAGACGCTTGGCTATTTCTTCACGCGGATCGAGCGTGCTCATCGAATCTGTCCCTCTCCTCGTACGACCCACTTCAAGCAAGTCAGTTCTTTCAGCCCCATGGGGCCACGCGCGTGCAACTTCTGTGTCGAAATACCCACCTCACCGCCCAAGCCCAATTCGCCCCCGTCAATAAAACGAGTAGATGCATTCACCAAGACCGCCGCGGCGTCGACGCGACGCACCCACGTTTCAGCGTGCTCGAAGTTCTCCGTCACGATGGCTTCGCTGTGTCCCGTGCCGTAGCGCGCGACGTGCGCGATCGCGTCGTCGAGCGAGTCGACGACCCTGACGGCCAAGACGAGATCTAGGAACTCTCGCTCGTAGTCCTCTTCGCTGGCTTCGCGGGCACGAGGCACCAACGCGCGCGTGCGTTCGTCGCCACGAAGTTCCACCTCGCTGAGCTCGCCGTCTAGTTCACCCAAGAGTGCGGGTGCGATGTTCGCGTGCACGAGCAGCGTCTCGGCGGCGTTGCACACGCCGGGGCGCGACGTCTTAGCGTTCTTCACGATCGCCACCGCCATCGCCACGTCCGCCTCGTCGTCCACGTAGACGTGACAGTTCCCATCGCCGTCGAGCACGTACGGCACCCGCGCGTGCTCTCGCATTGCGCGAATGAGGCTCGGACCCCCTCGAGGTATCAGACAGTCCAAGACATCGGTGAGCTGCATAAATGAAACGACCGTCTCGTGCGAGGTCTCTTCGACCAAGCTGACCGCCTCCTTGGGCAGCGACTCTTTTTCCAGCGCTTCGTGCCACAG
>NCBD01000109.1 GCA_002255315.1 Actinobacteria bacterium 21-64-8
GCTGCGCGTTTCGGCCCCGGCACTCGCGCTCGAGGCCACGGCCGAACCAAAGGCCGAGAAGAGAATATTGGGCAAACTGCGACCCATGGCCTTGCTCATCAAGCGCGTGAGCAAGATGCGCGACGCACCCACGAGCGTGCCCGCGACGATCAAGAGGTTCGAGCCCAGCGTGAAACCAGAGGCCGCGACGGCGAGTCCGGTAAAGGAGTTGAGTAGCGAGATCAAGACCGGCACGTCGGCTCCGCCAATGGGCAAGACGAAGGCGACCCCGAGCACGAACGAGAGCGCGAGCAAGACCCACAGCAACGTCGAAGAGCCTTGGACCAAAATCACGACGATGAGCACTAACGCACCGAGTCCAAAGATCCCGTTCAAGATCTGCTGACCGGGGTAGGTCACGGGACGGCCGGTCATGAGTTCTTGGAGTTTCGCGTAGGCAATCGCCGAACCGGCGAACGAAACGGTACCAATCAGGACCCCGAGCAGCACCTCTAAGGTGACGTAGGTCGCCGGGTGGCTCGACTTGATGTGCACGAATTCGGTGATTGACACCAACGCCGCCGCGCCACCGCCCACGCCGTTAAAGATGGCGACGAGTTGGGGCATGGCGGTCATCTGGACGAGCCGCGCCGCGGGAACGGCAATCAGTACGCCAATGACCATGGCGAGTGCGATCAGTCCCACGTGGTGTAACGCGTGGCCGTCGACGTACTTAAAGAAGGTCGCCACGACCGCGACGAGCATGCCAAAGGCCGCGACCATATTGCCCAGGCGCGCTCGTTTGGGGCTCCCGAGACCCTTTAAGGCGAGCACAAAGGTGGCCGCCGAGAACAGGTACAACAGGTCAATCAAGGTTTCGCGACTCACGAAGCCACCTCGTCGTGGCCCTTCGCCGCGGGCTTTTTGGCCTTAACATCGAGCCCACCAAGATGACGCCGTGAATCGCGTTCGAGCCACTCATCAGCGGCGTGTGCAAGATGCTCGGCACCTTGGCGATGATCTCAATGCCCACGAAGATGCTCAAGACGAGCACCGTCGCGTACTGCAATAAGACGTTGCCCATTAGGCGTTCTCCTTCACGTCGGGGGTAATGGCCACGTGCGCGACGCCCAGGGCTTCGGCGGTCGCGGCGTGGTTGACGGCGCCGTCACGCGCGACCGTGACGCCCACGACGACTTCGTCGTTCCAGTCGGGGTTCAGTTCGCCCTTCGCGCCAAAGAGGGCGAGCAGCTTTAAGACGTTGTTCGCGAAGAGGAAACTGGCGTGCGCGCCCATCTGGGCGGGCGGGTTCGTCAGTCCCACGACGCGTACGCCACCGTGCTCGACCACTTCGCCGGCAATCGTCAGTTCGCAGTTGCCCCCGCCGTCGGCGGCCATATCGATGACGAGCGAACCCTCGCCCATCGCCTCGACCATGGCCGTCGTGACGAGAATCGGCGACCGACGCCCCGGCACCGCCGCGGTCGTGATCACGACGTCAGAGTTCGCGACTTCGCCGAGGAGTTCGCTTTGTTGTTGCTGGCGCTCTTCGGCGCTCAACTCGCGGGCGTAGCCCCCCGCGGCGTCGGCCGTGACGGAGAGTTTGACGAAGGTGGCGCCCGCGCTCTCGGCCTCCTCCTTCGCCGCCGAACGCACGTCGTACGCGCGCACGCGCGCGCCGAGTCGCTTCGCCGTGGCGATCGCCTGGAGTCCCGCGACGCCCACGCCCATGACGAGGACTTTCGCGGGACGAATGGTGCCCGCCGCCGTGGTGAGTAGCGGAAAGAATCGGTCGAAGTACGTGGCCCCGGCGAGCGCCGCTCGGTAGCCCGAGACGGTCGCTTGGCTCGAGAGCGCGTCCATGTACTGCGCGCGCGAGATGCGCGGTAACAGGTCAAAGCTGAGCGTCGTCACGCGCCGCTCCACGAGCACTTTCACGACGTCGAGGGCCAGCAGGGGTGAGAGAAAGGAGAGGTGCAATGACCCCTCGGGTAGTGCGCGAGCCTCTTCGAGGGACGGTGCGTTCACGCGCACGTTGACCTCGCCGTGGGGCGCGTCGACGACGCTCGCACCCGCCTCGACGTAGGCCTCGTCGCGAAAGTGCGAGGCGAGACCCGCACCGCGCTCGACCTCAACCTGCCAGCCGTCTTTGACGAGGGCCCTGACGGCGTCGGGGGTCAGCGCGACTCGGGTCTCACCGGCGCGCGACTCCCTAAAGAGCGCAATTTTCATCTCAACGTTCTAGCAGTTTGCTTGGGCTACTTCGTCGGGTGAACGTCGTGTGCGCGTAAGAAACGATCCACTTCGTGCGCGACCTCACGAGGTGCCTCGAGGGGCAGCCAGTGACCAAAGCCCTCGAGACGCACGAAGGTAAAGCCCGCCTCGCAGTAGTGCGCGGAGTCGCGCATCTGGCGCTCACTGAGCGCGCGGTCGCCGCTCGACCAGATTCCGAGCGCCGGCGCCGTCACCGGCGGCAAGACGGGCGGGTCGTCCACGAAGGCGCTCGGGGGAATATTGGCGCGGTACCACAACAGGTGCGTGCGCATCTGACCGTCACGTTCGAGCTCAGTGATGACGTGCTCGACCTCGGGGTGCCCGAGCCAGGTGCGCATCGCTTCGTAGTCATTCTTTCGCAGAAACGCCTCGCCGAGTCCTTCGTGGGCGAAGAGCAGCGTGTACCAACTCTTCAGTTGTTGCTCGAGGCCCGCCGAGCGAAAGGCCGTGGGGTGACCAACCGACAGGGCCACGATCGAGCGCACGAGGTCGGGGCGAAACGTGGCGACGGCCCAGGCGAGATTGGCGCCCCAGTCGTGCCCGAGCACCGTGACGCGCCCCGCGCCGAGGTGGTCAATCACCGCCGCCACGTCGCCGACGAGTTCGCGCATGACGTAGCGCTCGACGGCGTCGGGCTTGGTCGAGCGCCCACAGCCGCGTAGGTCAACGCTCACGCAGCGATAGCCCGCGGCCCCCAGCAGCGCCGCGAGCTCGACCCACAACGACGAGGTGTCGGGCCAGCCGTGCAACAGCACCACGACCGGACCGCGGCCCTCGTCGCGCACGAAGAGTTCGACGTCTTTGTTGCTGACCACGTACTCCACGTGAGGGACCGTAGTCGGTGTAGAACTGTGCCGTGGCCACCTTCCTCGCACACGTGCCGTCTCCCGTGGGAATCTTTAGCGTCGAGGGCGACGAACACGCCGTCAGCGCGCTCTACTTGCCCCACGAATATCGTCGTGCCTCCTCGGGCGACGTACCGAGGGCCGTCGCGAAGGCCGTCAAGGAGTTGGGCGAATACTTCGCGGGCGAGCGTCGCCGCTTTAGCGTCAAACTCGCCGAACCGAACGCGACTTCGTTTCAACGTTCGGTCTGGTCGACCCTGCGAGAGATTCCCTACGGCTCAGTGATGACCTACGGCGAAGTCGCCGCCGCGGCGGGGCACCCCGGCGCGCACCGCGCGGTCGGCAACGCCAACCACGCGAACCCCGTCCCGGTACTCGTGCCCTGCCACCGCGTCGTCGCCTCCAACGGACTCGGAGGCTACGGCGGCGGCGACGGCGTCAAGCGCTTCCTCCTCGAACTCGAGGGCGTGACGATTTAGCGCTCCGGGGGATGCAGCGGCAGTTTCAACAGTGAGGTGGCCTCGAGGTTCACCACGTCGTGCACGACGCGACGCACGCCACGCTGCGCAATCCAGAGCATCGCGATCGCGCCGGGAAGCTCCACTAGCAAGGCGACGACGAGACTTTGCCGGAAGTCGCCGCTGCGCGCCGTCGTCAGGTCAAACCACCCGTCGACGACCAACAACGTGGCGGCCGCGACGGCAAAGCCCACCAGGATCGCGCGTCGTTTCCAGGCGGCCCAGGCGGCCCACGCGGTGCCGGCGAGCATCGCTATCTCGGCGAGGTCGAGTCCCACCCACGCGACGTCCCAGTGCTCGGCGATGTAGGTGCGCGGGAGTTGTGCGCCCAGGTAGATCGTCCAGGCCATCTCGGCCAAAATTACGCACGACAACACGACGAGCACGCGGTCGCGAGTAGTGGGCAACAGGCGCGACGTAGCGAGTACCTACTTGGACACCGCGACGGGCGACGCGAGCGCGGCGAACATTGACGCCGCCACCTCGGCGAGGTTCGCCCGTTCTTCCTCGTTCAAGACCGCGAAGCACTGCGCCTCTTTGTGGGTCGTGCGCTCTTCGGCTTCGCGCTTTTTGGCTTCGAGTTCGGGCGTCGCGACGGGGGCGTCCTCGTCGCGGTAACCGTGCAGCTTGTACACGCTCGCGTCTTGCAGGAAGGCCGCCTCGTGCGCGAGGAGTCCGACTTCCTTCACCGCCTCGATGTGCACGCCGCCGCGCAGTTCACGCAAGAGAATGGTCCCGAGGTAGGCCGCGTGCACGGGGTCGCTCGGCGCGTCGTAGCGCTTATAGCCGTCGACCAAGGGGCAACGTCCCGGGGTGAGCGCGTCAACCACGCGACGCACGCTGGCGCCAAAACGCGCGAGCGCGTCGGCGTCTAACGCGCCAAAGGTTCGATCGGCGAAGGCGTAGGCCGCCAGTAGGTAGTCCGCGGCGATCGCGACCGGGTCGGCTTTTTCCTTCGCCGCGCTCCAGAGAAAATCGATGGTGCGCTGGTCAAAGAAGGTAAAGGCCTCAAAGACCACCGCGGCGTCGACGTCGCCGAGCACGCCGCCTCGACCGAGACCGTAGTACTCAAAGACGTTGAGTCCGTGGGTCTTGGCGCGTTCGCCGGTGAGTGGATCAAAGTAGAAACTCATGCCCAAGGTCTGAATCTCTTGGGCGATGGTGTTCGAAAGCTGCTCTGGTGTCATGAGCGAACTCTAGGGGGCGCGGCGAACCCCTCGTTACGGTCGCTTCAACACGCGCGGCGGATCGCCCTCGACGTGGGCGTCGAATCGAAGTTCGCCCTTGGCGTAGCGCATCGCGTTGTCGACGACGTTGCGCACCATGCGCTTGAGCATCGTGAGGTCACCGACGACCCGCGTGGGCACGACGGCCGAGGTATCGACACCGAGCTCACTCATCGAACGCACCCGCGACGCCTCTTCGTAGAGCAGGTCGTCTAAGTCGACCTCGGCGCTTTGGGTCTCGACGTGGTGCTCGTCGTGGCGCGCCAGCCAAAACAGGTCGTCGATGATCGTGTCGAGTCGTCGCCCCTCGCGCACGATGACTTCGGCGACGTCGGGCCAGTTCATCGCGTCGGGCGCGACGAGGGCTCGCTCGGTGGTGGCGAGCAGCGTCGTGAGGGGACTTCGCAGCTCGTGACTGGCGTTGGAGACGAACTCTTGTTGAAACCTTGACGCCGCGTCGAGGCGATCGAGCATGGCGTTGACGGTGCGCGCCATGCGAGCGATCTCGTCGTCGCCGCCGGTCAGTGGCACCCGTTCGGTGAGATCTTCGGCCGCGATCGCGTCCACGCGGCGGCGAATGGCCTCAACGGGTGCCAGGGCGAGACCGATGCCGAGCCAGATCAGACCACCCGACATCAACAAGATCAAGGGAAATGAGACCAGCACCGAAAAGATCAAGACGCCCTGGCTGTGGCTGATCGCGCTGCCGTAGACGAAGCCGAAGATGTAACCCTGGCCGTGCACCGTTTGAATCGTGTCGACCGCGCCCAGGCTCAACTCTTTGATGGTGCCGCGCGTGAGTTTGTTCGCGATGAACTCGGGCGTCAGTCCCGAGGGGGTCGAGAAGCTGGTGACGGGCTTGGCGAGGACGGGCGCCTCGGCGATGGGCGCACTCGCGGCGTAGACGTGGGTCAATTGGGCGTTGGTCACCTGCACGACGATGTCGCCCGTGGGCGGCAAGACGGTGAAGTGGCGCGCGAAGTCACTCGTGGACAGTCGCGCCTGGTACTGAATAATCGCGCTTTGAATCTCGTTGCTCGCTTGGGTCACCTGCGAGCGGTGCACCAAATTAATCAAGGCGACCGCCGCGAAACCGAGCACGACCGCGATGGCGAGCACGAAGGACAAGGTGAGGCGGGCTCGTATCGAGAGCCGGTGCTCCATCAGCCCGCGCGCACCGTGTAACCCACGCCGCGCACCGTACGGATAATGGACGGCTGATCTTCGACGTCAATCTTTCGCCGAAGGTAGCCAATGTAGACCTCGACGACGTTGTGATCCCCGTCAAAGTCACTGCCCCACACGGCGTCGAGAATCTCGCTGCGTGCCGTCTCGACTTCGACGCGGCCCATGAGGTACTCGAGGAGCGCGAACTCGCGCGGTGTCAAGGTGACCTCGCGCCCGTGGGCTATGACGCGACGCTGCAGCGGATCGAGCGCGACGTCGCCCACGACAATCGGCGACGGTCGGCCACGTTCAAAACGTCGCACGAGCGCGTGCAGTCGCGCGAGCAACACCGAGCGTTCGAAGGGTTTGCGTAAAAAGTCGTCGGCGCCCACGTCGAGACCCTCGACCTCATCCCACTCACCCTCCTTGGCGGTGAGCATGAGTAGCGGCGTGTTCACGCCCGCGGCGCGCAACTCCTCACAGACGCGAAAGCCACTGCGTCGAGGCAGCATGATGTCGAGCACGATGACGTCGTAGGCGCGCTCGAGCCCCGCGGCCAGTCCCGCGTCACCGTCGTGTCGCAGATCCACGTCGAAGCCGTCTTGGACGAGGAGATCCGCGACCGCCTGGGCCAAATTGTGATCGTCTTCGACGACGAGCACTCGACGACGGTCCTCACTCATTGCAGGTAGAGGTTACCGTTCGACCCTTCGGTGATTTTGAGGGCCGTTAAGCCCCGTGGCGCGGGACCATTCAGCACGGCGCCGTTAGAGACTTGAAACTGCGAACCGTGACAGGGACAGACCATGACGTCCGCCGAGCTCGAAAAGCCCACCGTGCACCCCGCGTGCGGACAGACCGCGTCGTAGGCGACCCACCCGCCCGAGACCGTGTGCACGACGATGCCGGGGGCGCCCGTGGAGGGAATGGTAAAACTCGCCGCCTGACCGACGGGCACCTGGCTGGCGTTTCCGAGGAGGGTCCCTCGCGACGACGCCGGCGGGCTCGCCGTGGTGGCCCCCGTGGGGGCGGTCGAGGTCGTGGCGCTCGAAGATCCACCGAGTGCGTTCGACGCGGCCGGAGGCGGCGCGGCGCCAATGAGTCGCGCGACGCCCGCGATCGCGGCGCCGGCGACCAGCGAACCCACGCCGACCGCGGCGACCGTCGACGCACCCACGACCAGCGCGCGGCGATCCACGCGGTCAATCGCGACGCGTGTGGTCAGTGGCGCGCGCGGACCCAACAGCACGGGACAGACCCCGGCGTCACAGTCGAGCCCGTGGCGCACCGCGCAGTGACCCTTGTCGAACTGGCCACAGAGTTCCTGCACGCGCGCGAAAGGAATCGGCACGAGGACCGGCGACGAGAGATTCGCCCTCGCCGCGGCGCGCTGAGCGATGAGGGCGTCCATCGAGAGTCGTGAACCTCCGCCGGCGAGAATCAGCGGCATCCACGCAAAGAAGAAGACGAGATCGGCACCGGTGAAGTAGGGCGCGGCGTGAAAACTCACCGTCAAAAACAAAATGAACGAGAGCACCGCACCCCCCAGTGCGGCAACCCTCGCCCACAGCCCGAGCAGCGTACCCACACCCACGGCGAGCTCCCCCAGCGCGATCACGAGGCCCAGGGGCACCGCGGCCCCCGTGAGGTGCGCCAACAGCGCGTGCAGGGGACTCACGCGCGTCGAGGCGATGAGCTGCTGTTGAATCGACGCGGGGCTCTGGGCGTTAAAAAAGTTCGGATTCGACAGTTTTTGCAAACTGGCGTACACGAAGGTGACGCCGAGGAAGAGTCGAAGTGGTACCAGCGCCCATTCGGCGAGCGCCCACCCGCGCACGGGCGCGCCAAAGGGCAGGCGACGTTCTCGACGGATTCGTTCCGTACTACGGGGGAACGTAGACATCGCTCCAGTCTGCCATTGCACGGCGCGGGCGTGACCCGTGGCGTCTTAACCCAGCCTTATCTTCTATCCACCACAATGGAGGAGTGCTCGTTGCCTCCATCGCCTCCTTCTTCATCAACGAACTACAACGGCTGGCGCCGGTGTGGGTCTACGGGCTCGTGGTGCTGCTCGTCTTTGGCGAGGCCGCGCTCTTCTTTGGTTTCGTGATTCCCGGCGAAACGGCGGTACTCATCGGCGGCGTCATCGCCAGTCAGGGCCGAGTCAACATTGGCGTGCTGTGCGTGCTGGTCGTTATCGCGGCGGTCGTGGGCGACACCGTGGGCTTTGAGGTCGGCAAACACTACGGCGCGCGACTCTTAGAGTTACGCATCTTTCGCGCTCGTCGTGGCGCCCTCGACCAAGCGCTCGAGGGCCTCAAACGTCGCGGACCGACCTACGTGTTTGTGGGACGCTTCACCGCCTTCTTGCGCGCGGTGATGCCCGGACTCGCCGGCATGAGCAAGATGCGCTATCGCCGATTCTTTCTCGCCAACGCGGCGGGTGGGCTGGTCTGGGGAGTCGCCTACGCCCTGCTCGGCTACTACGGCGCCCACGTCATTCTCAAAGTCGAAAAGTACTCCAACGACGCCACCTACGCGCTGCTCGCCCTGATCGTGATTGTCGTCGTGGTCCTGCACGTTCGCCGAAAGCGCAACGAGGCGCGACTCGAGGCAACGACTGAACCTCCCGAGGCTCTAGCGAAGCGCGAGGAGTAGCTCGTCGGCGGCGCGCACGCGCCAGTAGCCCTCGTGACGAGCG
>NCBD01000226.1 GCA_002255315.1 Actinobacteria bacterium 21-64-8
CGGGAATGGCGACGAACGGGTCAAAGTGTCCGTGAAATGGTGCGGGAGTGGGAAGCGATCCAGTCATCCACGCCGTGGTGTACGCACCAATCGCGTAGAACGCGACGTAACCCAGGTCCAACAGTCCCGCGAAGCCAACGACCACGTTAAGGCCTGTGGCGAGCAGGACGTACACACCAATCTGTTCGGTCATCGCGGCGTCCCAGAAGGGGTCGGTCACGATATGTGGCAACAAGATGGCGAGAACGCCAATGGCCGCGAGAAAACTCCAGCGAACTGGGGGTCGCCGGGACAGTGACCGAGGTGAGGCGAGCACTTTCGTGACGCCGCCACGTACGGCCGTACCTTTCGCGTTCCACAAAGAACCGATGGCGTACAACACGATCGCGAGCGCGAGAAAGACAATCCAGCGCTGCGTACGGAACAGACCGTAGAACGACGAGGCTTCGAAAAAAGACCCGCGAAAACCGGACGTCGGCGCTTGAGTACTTCCGGGCGGACCCGTCATGAGCGCGACTAATTCGACGACGAGAAACGTAATAGCGAATCGCCGAAGATGAGTGTTGTGAAGGAATGCTCGCACTACGCCGCTCTTCCCAACCGTTCGCCCAAGATTCCAGTCGGACGAAAGAGCAACACGGCAACCAGAATGCCAAAGGCAACCACGTCAATGTACGCAGCCTGGACAAAGACCACCGACAAACTTTCCACGATACCGAGCAAGAGTCCGCCGATCATCGCGCCACGAAGATTGCCAATTCCACCGAGAACTGCCGCCGTAAACGCTTTGAGCGCTGGTACGAAACCCATCGTGTAGACGACACCCGTACCGAGTCCAAAGAGAAAACCCGCGGCGCCACCTAACGCGCCACCCACAATGAACGTCAGAGCAATCGTACGGTCAATGTTCACCCCCATCAGAGACGCCGTTTCCGCGTCCTGGGCCACGGCACGAATGCTGCGACCCAATTTGGTCTTCGCCACTACACGGTCAAGCGAGAAGAGCATGACGACACCGGCAATGAAGATGACCACGTAGTACAGCTGCACGCCAGCGCCAAAGATATGAAAAACTGGATGATTGATATAGGGCTGAGGCATCGAGATGGAATAACGACCGAATTCCTTACCGGCCAGGTTGAACAGAAAGTACGACGCTCCGATGGCGCTAATGAGGTACGCCAACTTGGGAGCATTCCGGCGCCGTAGCGGTCGATACGCCACACGCTCCAGCAGCGTCGCCACGATTGCACCCGCCACGCCGCCCACCACGATGCCTAGAGTGATTAAAAATACGGTGGCGGCTCCGCTGGGTACTGAACTTCCAATGAG
>NCBD01000227.1 GCA_002255315.1 Actinobacteria bacterium 21-64-8
GGCGAGGTCGTGCAGTGAGGCCACGGCGGCCTCCACGGCGGCCTCGATCCCCTTCTTGAGCGACATCGGGTTCGCACCGGCGGCAACGTTCTTCAACCCTTCGCGGACCATGGCCCACGCGAGCACGGTCGCCGTGGTCGTCCCGTCACCGGCGACGTCGTCGGTCTTCTTCGCCACTTCCTTGACTAACTCGGCGCCGATGCGCTCGTAGGGGTCCTCGAGCTCGATCTCCTTGGCGATCGACACGCCGTCATTGGTGATGGTGGGGGCTCCCCACTTCTTGTCCAGCACGACGTTGCGGCCCTTTGGCCCGAGGGTCACCCGGACAGCGTCGGCCAACTTGTTCATGCCACGCTCGAGAGCGCGTCGAGCCTCTTCATCGAAAGCGATCAATTTCGCCACGGTGATTCCTCCTAGTGCGAGAGTGCATCCTTTTTGGTGCAAAGCGATATTAGCACTCTCAGCATAGGAGTGCTAACAGCTCAACCGCCCGCGACCGCTGGCACGAGCGAGACCGTCTGACCGGCCTCGAGCACCGTGTCGAGCCCTTGAAGGAATCGGACGTCCTCATCGGCGACGAAGACGTTGACGAATCGACGCAGCGCCCCGCGATCGTCGAGGACTCGAAAGGCGATCCCGGGGTACGCCTCGTCAACGGCGACGATCGCGTCCCGGACCGTCGTGGCCTCGACGGGCACCTCGCCCGCACCGCCGACGAGGGATCGCAACTGACTCGGGAGGCGAACGATGACGCTCACGATGCCGCCACCAACTGGTGGAAGCGCAACGCCGCCTCGGCGTCGGCGAGTGACGGACTGATCGTCGAGCTCACGGTCGCGCTGTCTACGACCGCATCGAGGGTCTTGAGCCCGTGGCCCGAGATGATGGCCACGATCGACTTGTCGCGGTCGATCGAACCCCGCTCCACGAGCTGGCGCAGCGACGCGATAGTGACGCCCCCGGCGGTCTCAGCGAAGATTCCCTCGGTGCGGGCCAACAGCCCGATGCACTCGAGGATCTCCTCGTCGGGCACGGATCCGCAGTCTCCCCCGCGCGCCCGGAGCTCATCGAGCACGTAGGGCCCGTCGGCGGGATTCCCGATGGCGAGCGAGCGCGCGATCGTGTTGGGACGCTGTGGCGTGACAACGTCGACGCCGTCGGCGAAGGCAGTGGCGATCGGCGAACACCCCGAGGCCTGGGCCCCGAAGAGCGTCGGCGCTGCGCCGTCCACGAGACCCAGCTCGATGAATTCGCGGAACCCCTTCGCCACCTTGGTCAACTGGCTCCCCGAAGCCACGGGCACCACGACCTGGTCGGGCGT
>NCBD01000110.1 GCA_002255315.1 Actinobacteria bacterium 21-64-8
GTTAGGTAAGCGCTGGAACGGCATTCTCCTCGGCACACTGAGCGCCGGCGCGGCCGGCTTTGCCGAACTCGGTCGTGGCGCGCACGGGATCAGCGATTCGGTGCTCGCCGAACGTCTCGTCGAACTACAAGGCGCGGGACTCATCACGCGCCACGTCGCGCCGGGACCGCCGGTGACGGTGACCTACGGACTGAGCGAAGCCGGTGCCGCGTTAGTGCCGGTCTTGCAACAGTTAGGCGCGTGGGCGAGTGCGCACTTGGGCGAGCGCGCGAAGTAACTCAGTCCCCGGTGAAGTGGGGCGTTCGTCGTTCGAGAAATGCACTCATTGCTTCGCGCAGATCGTTGCTCTGTAAGTACATCGTGTTCCAACGAGCCACAAATTCGAGTCCTTCGTTGACCGTCGAGCCGTCGTTCGCGGCGAGGACGGCCTTCGTGCCCTCGACGGCGAGAGGCGAGTTCGCCGCGATCTCGTTGGCGAGTTCGTACGCCGCGCGCACGACGCTCGCGTCGTCGTCACCGACCGCGTGATTTAATAGACCAATCTGCGCGGCGCGCTCGGCCGTAATGTCCTTGCCGGTGAAGGCGAGCTCGGCGACGTGTCCGGCGTTGATCACGCGCGGAAGGCGCTGGAGGGTGCCGAGGTCTGCGACGATGGCCACTTTGGTTTCGCGCACGGAGTAGAGCGAGTTCGTCGTGCCGAGTCGAATGTCGCACGCGGTGATGAGATCGATGCCCCCGCCGATGCAGTAACCGTGCACGGCCGCGATGACCGGCACGCGCAAGCTCGTCAGCGACGTGACGGCGTTTTGCATCTCGCGTACGGCCCGGTAGGTGCGCTTCGCCGCGGCGGCGCGCGAAGAAGCGTCGTTGGCGTCGCCACCGAGCGAGGCGCCCATTTCTTTGAGGTCGAGGCCCACCGTAAAGTCACGGCCCTTGGCGGCGACGACGACCACGCGAACCTGAGGATCGTCGCCGAGGGCGCGACACGCGCGTGGCAGGTCGCTCCAAAAGGCCCCGCCGAGCGCGTTACGGGCTTCGGGTCGATCGAGCCAGAGTGTGGCGACGTGTTCGTCAACCTCGAGTGTGATGACGTCGGAGCGAAAGGTCATGGACGTTCCTTTTCTCGTAGGGTTCGTCAGCGGACCGAGCGAACCCGCGACCCCATTACACTTCCATAGTTCTACTTTTATGGAAAATTTCACCACTTCAGCCAATTCCTTCCTCGCCGAACACGCGAAAAACGATGAACGTCGTCACGCCTGGGCCGCCTTCACCGAAGGCGGACTACCCCAGACGAGTGACGAAGTCTGGCGCTACGCACCCCTCGACACTTTCGCGCTCGAGCGCTTCGCGGTGCCCGAAGCACCCGGCGTCGCGGGCACCTCAGCGCTGGCCGACGCGCTCGGTGCGCGCAGTGCTCACGTCGTGCGCGTCGTCGATGGATTCCTCGTCTCGAGTGGTGCGGCGCCCGCGGGAGTGAGCATCACGCGCGAAGATTCTGGCGACTCACTGTGTGGCGGTCCTCTACTCGAGCACTATCAGCGCGACTCCTTTTCACTGTTGAACTGCGCGCTCTCGCCCGCGACGCTCGTGTTGCGCGTCGACGCGGGGGTGCACGTCGGGGCCCCGATTTTGATTGTCTATTCGGCGACCTCGGGCGCGTCGTTTCCGCGCACGCAGATTGTGCTCGAACGTGGCGCCCAGGCGACGGTTATTGAGCTCTTCGAAGGTGGCGCGGACGGACTGGTCGTTCCCCTCGAGGAGTACGAACTCGCCGACAACGCGTCACTGCAACTCGTGAACTACCAGCGTCTCGACGTGAGTGCCTGGCACGTCGCGCGCACGACGGGACTTCTCGCGCGTGACGCGCGTCTCGTCCAAGGCGTGGTCGGACTCGGCGCTCACTACGACCGCTCGCGCAACGACGCCGAACTGCGCGGCGCGAACGCGTCCAACGAACTGCGCACGACGTTTCTGGGCTCGGGTGATCAAGTGCACGACTTTCGCACCCACCAGTTCCACGTCGCGCCTCGTACGACCTCGACGTTGCTGTCGAAGGGTGCGGTAGCGGACGCCTCGCGATCGGTCTACACCGGACTCATCGAGATTGAAAAGGGCGCCAAGCGCACCGACGCGCGCCAGACGAACCACAATCTCTTACTCTCTCCATCGGCGCACGCCGACAGTGTGCCCAACCTCGATATTCGAGAGAACGACGTCATGTGCGCGCACGCGTCGAGTGTGGGACCCCTGGACGAACTGCAGCGTTGGTACCTCGAGTCGCGCGGCGTGAGTCGCGCCGACGCCGAGCGACTGCTCATTCAAGGATTCTTTTACGAGATGCTGTCGGCGCTCCCGACGGATCTCGCCGCGATCGTCGAAGCCGACGTGACCGATACGTTGTCGCGCGTCGCGGTGGTGGCGCCGTGAGTGTTGACGTGGGCGCCCTCGACGACTTTGTGGTCGGTGAGCCTCGTCAACTTCACGTGGCGGACAAGGTGCTCGTGGGGGTGCGCATCGACGACGAGGTCTTCGTTTTAGATGACCGTTGTAGTCACGAAGAGTTCCCACTCTCCGAGGGCACCGTTGACCTGTACTCGTGTGAAATCGAGTGCGCTCGCCACGGCGCGATGTTTCGCCTGCGCGACGGCGAACCGATGAGTCTGCCCGCGACCAAACCAGTCGGTTACTACGAGGTCGCTATTCGCGACGGTCGCGTGGAGGTCTTCGTACCGTGAGTGAACTGGTGATTGAGGGACTTCGCGTCTCCGTGGGCGCCAAGGAAGTTCTAAAGGGCTTTGACCTGACGATGCGCGGCGGCGAAGTGCACGCGATTATGGGACCCAACGGTTCGGGCAAATCTACGTTGGCCCACGCCTTGACGGGTCACCCGGGTTACGTCGTCACGGAGGGCTCCGTACGCCTCGACGGCGACGAGCTCTTAACGCTGTCGCCCAGTGAACGTGCGCGAAAGGGCCTGCTACTCGCGCTCCAGCAGCCCTTCGAAATACCCGGCGTACGCCCCATTGACCTCTTAATCGCGGCCGGCGCCGATTCGTCGTCGGTGCGCGATCGCATGGACGACGAAGCCGATCGCGTCGGACTGCGCCGTGCCGTGCTCGAACGCTTCGTGAACGTGGACCTGTCGGGTGGCGAGCGTAAACGCGCCGAGATGGTGCAGTTGGGGGTCTTGCGGCCCAAGTTCGCCATTCTCGACGAGATCGACTCGGGACTCGACGTCGACGCGCTCGGCGCGGTCGCGCGCCGGCTCAGTGCGGCGACGAATGAGTGGAACTGTGGCGTGCTCGCTATCACGCACTTTCGCCGGTTGCTCGTCGAACTCGCGGCCGACGTGATTCACGTGGTTAGCGATGGGCGCGTCGTGGCGACCGGCGGGCCCGAACTCGCCGAAGTGCTCGAACGCGACGGCTACGAACCCTTTCGCGTCGCGCGCTAATCCGTGGCCCCGTTGGTTAAGCGCGCACCGGTAACATTGGTCAATGGCTGAAGGACGAAACGGTGGTGGCGGTCGTCCCGAAAGCGCCGGACAGGCCCGTCGACGCATCGCCAACGAACAGCGCCTAATCGCCCTCGGCGAGGCCGTTGATCGCCGCCAGGGCGTCACTCCAAAACGTCGCCGATCGAAGCCGCGCCGGCGAGGTCGCACGGTGGGCATCACGGCCCTCGTGGTCGTGGGGTTGATCGTGGCGTTGCTCGGCGGCGGTTATGTCTACGCCAACTATCGCTTCAATCAGATTCATAAAATCACCGTGTCGGGCGAGGCGCTTCAGCCCATCTCGGGCCAACCCTTTAACATCCTCGTCATTGGCTCGGACTCGCGGGCCGGCCTGACGGGGGCGGTCGCGGCCCAGACGGGCGCGTCGAGTGGCTCGGTCGCCGGTCAACGCAGTGACGTCGTCAAGATCGTCCACGTCGATCCAATTCATAACACGATCACCGTCATTTCAATTCCGCGCGACACGATGGTCACGTTGCTCGCGAATCAGTCGCTGTACGGCAAGTTCAATCGCATCAACGTGAATTTCGGTAACGGTCCCTCGTTGCTCGTTCAGACCATCGAGGCGAACTTTGGTATTCCCA
>NCBD01000005.1 GCA_002255315.1 Actinobacteria bacterium 21-64-8
CACACCGGAGGTCACATCGAGATCTACCGCGGTAAGGAGTACGAGTTCGACTTCGTCGACAAAATCCGCGTGGAGATCGTGTGCACCGATGAGCTCGTTGACACCATTATCGAAGCCATCGTCAGCGCCGCGCGCACCGACACCGTGGGCGACGGCATGGCGTGGGTGAGTGACATCGAGCACGTGGTGCGAATTCGCACCAACGAACGCGGACCCGACGCGCTGTAGTACGTGCCTCAGCCGGCCTGGCGAGCGACGGCTTCGGCCGCCGCCGCCGCGGCCGCGGGGTCGCCAAGGTAGTACGCGTCGAGCACGTTGAGTTCCTGGTCGAGGCGGAGTCGGTAGGGAATCCCGGTCGGGATCTCGACGTCGGTGACTTCGTCCTCGGCCAAGTGCTCGAGCATCATGCGCAGCGCGCGCAGTGAATTGCCGTGCGCCACCACGAGCACTGCTCCCCCCTGGACCGACTCATTGCGCAGATCCTCACTGAGTACGTCGCGAAGATACGGGTTCACCCGAGCGACGACGTCGTGGAGGCATTCCGTTAACGGAATCTGCTCGCGCGTGAGGTCGCGGTAACGCGGGTCATTGACGACGTCGCGCGGGTCACCCGCGCGTAGCGCCGGGGGCGGTACGTCGTAGGACCGGCGCCAGAGTTTCACCTGTTCGATGCCGAACTCGTCGGACGTCTCCTTTTTGTCTTTGCCGGTGAGATCGCCGTAGTGGCGCTCGTTGAGCCGCCAACTACGTCGCACTTTGAGCCACGAGCGCTGCGCGTCGTGCAGGGCGATGTTGGCCGTGCGAATGGCGCGCGTCAGGACCGAGGTGTGCACGAAACGTAGATCCAAGTCCCGCTCGTTCGCGAGGAGACGTCCCGCTTCGGCGGCCTCAGCTTCGCCCGCGGCGGTCAGGTCGACGTCCTGCCAACCCGTAAAGAGGTTTCGATCGTTCCACTCGGAACGACCATGGCGCAGCAGAACGAGATCGGGCACGAGGTCAGCGTAGTCCCGTCCATTTCTCCACTCTCCGTCGCCCGGTCGTACTGCCTGTAAATAAAGGGCTTTCAATCTAGTGAAGCGAACTAATAACTCTTTTTATATTTTTCTTGACAAGAGATGACTCAACTATATAGACTTGAACCTGTCAACTAGGGCGTCAGAACAGTTCTGTCACCGAGCAATGTTGAAGGAGTGTTCATGGCCAAGGCAGTAGGTATCGACCTCGGTACCACCAACTCAGTCGTTTCAGTGCTGGAAGCGGGCGAGCCCGTCGTTATTCCCAACGCCGAGGGTTCGCGTACCACCCCCTCAGTCGTCGGCTTCTCGAAGACCGGCGAAGTACTCGTCGGTGAGGTCGCCAAGCGCCAGGCGATCACCAACCCCGACCGCACTATCCGCTCGGTCAAGCGCCACATGGGTGAGAACTGGAGCATCGACATCGACGGCACGAAGTACACCCCCCAAGAAATCTCCGCGCGTATTTTGCAAAAACTCAAGCGTGACGCCGAGGCCTACCTCGGCGACAGCGTGACACAAGCGGTCATCACGGTGCCGGCGTACTTCAACGACGCCCAACGCACCGCCACCAAGGAGGCCGGTCAGATTGCCGGCCTTGAGGTACTGCGTATCGTCAACGAGCCCACGGCCGCGGCGCTCGCGTACGGACTCGACAAGGGTGCCCAAGAGCAGACCGTGTTGGTCTTTGACCTCGGTGGGGGGACCTTTGACGTCTCGGTGCTCGAAATTGCCGACGGCGTCTTTGAAGTGAAGTCCACCCACGGCGACACCCACCTCGGTGGCGACGACTGGGACGACGCGGTGATGCACTGGCTCGTGAAGACCTTTAAAGACACCGAAGGTGTTGACCTCGCGAACGACAAGATGGCCGTTCAGCGCCTGAAAGAAGCCGCGGAGAAGGCGAAGATCGAACTCTCAGCCGTTCAAGAGACGCAGATCAACCTGCCCTTTATCACCGCGACCGCCGACGGTCCCAAGCACCTTGACCTGAAGCTCACGCGCGCGAAGTTCAACGAACTCACCGCTGAGCTGGTGGAGCGTTGCCGTGGACCGTTCGACCAGGCAATCAAGGACGCCGGTCTGTCGCTCACCCAAATCGACCACGTGATCATGGTCGGTGGTTCGACGCGAATCCCCGCCGTGCAGGAGTTGGTCCAGCGCATCACGGGCAAAGAGCCCAACAAGAGCGTCAACCCCGACGAAGTCGTCGCCATTGGCGCGGCCGTGCAAGCGGGCGTGTTGAAAGGTGACGTGAAGGACATCTTGCTCTTGGACGTGACGCCCTTGTCGCTCGGTATTGAGACTAAGGGCGGCGTGATGACCAAAATCATCGAGCGCAACACGACGATCCCGACGAAGAAGAGTCAGATCTTTACTACCGCCGACGACAACCAGCCCTCGGTCGAAGTGCACGTCTTGCAAGGTGAGCGTGAAATGGCGTCGTACAACCAGACGCTCGGTAAGTTCCAGCTCGTCGGTATCCCGCCCGCCCCGCGCGGTATGCCCCAAATTGAAGTGACCTTCGACATCGACGCCAACGGCATCGTCCACGTCTCGGCGAAGGACCAAGCAACCGGGGCGACCCAGTCAATGACCATCACCGGCGGCTCCTCGTTGTCGAAGGAGGAGATTGACCGCATGGTGCGCGACGCCGAAGCCCACGCCGAAGAAGACCGCCGTCGCCGTGACGAGGCCGAGGTGCGTAACAACGCCGACGGACTCGTGTACTCGACCGAAAAACTCCTGAAGGATCAGGCGGAGTCGTTCCAAGGCACCGAGCGTGAAGACGTGGAGGGTGCGCTCACGACCTTGAAGTCGGCGCTCGAGGGCAGTGACGTCGAGTCCATCAAGGCCGCGACCGAAAAGCTCTTGACGGCCAGTCAAAGCTTTAGCCAGCGTCTCTACGAAGAGGCCAGTAAGGCCAACGCCCCCGACGCGACGGCGCCGACCAGTAACGACGACGACATTGTCGACGCCGAGATCGTGGACGAGCCGTGAGCGACGACGTAGAAACGACCAACGACGACGAGGTCGTCGCCGAAGTTGTCGACGAGGTTGTCGCCGAAGTTGTCGACGAGCGAAGCGACGCCGAGCGCGAGCGCGACGAGTACCTCGACGCACTCCAGCGCCTACAGGCTGACTTTGAGAACTACCGCAAGCGCGTGGCGCGTTCGTCTGACGACGCCGCGACGCGCGCCGCGGGTGATCTCGTGGTTCGACTGCTGCCCGCACTCGACGCCTTTGACCTCGCGGTGGCGCACTTTGGCGCCGTGGGTAGTGACGAACTCGACGCGTTGACTCAGACGCGCGGGTTGGTGCTCGACGTTTTGACGCGTGAGGGTCTCGAACGGATCGACGCGGCTCAGGTCGCTTTTGATCCCCAGGTGCACGACGCCGTTGCGCACGTCGAGGGCGAGAGCGACGGGCACCAAATCGTCGACGAGGTGTTGCGCGCGGGCTATCGCTGGCGTGGCGCCGTGTTGCGTCCGGCGATGGTGCGCGTCAAGGGATAGCGGGGGTACATGGCCGAACGTGAGTGGTTCGACACGGACTACTACAAGGTCTTAGGCGTTGCCATTACGGCAACCGATAAGGAGATCACCCGCGCCTATCGCAAGCTCGCGAAGGCACATCACCCCGACACCAACCCCGGTTCCGAAGAGCGCTTTAAGCAGATTTCGGTCGCCTACGACGTGTTGGGCGACGCCGAAAAGCGCAAAGAGTACGACGAAGTGCGTCGCTTGGGTCCCGCCGCGGCCGGTTTCGGTGGGGTCAACGGTGGCAACTTCAACTTTCAAACGGGTGACTTCTCGAATCTTGGTGACCTCTTCGGCGGTCTCTTTGGCGGTGGAAACCGTCGCGCCCGTGCGCAACGAGGTGGTGACCTCGAGACGGCGCTTCATCTGAGTTTTCGTGACGCCGTGATGGGCGTGACGACGACCGTGACGCTGCCCACGAACGAGGCGTGTCATACCTGCAGCGGAAGTGGCGCGGCGCCGGGCACGCCCATTGAGACGTGCGAACGCTGTCACGGGCGTGGCGTTTTAAACGACGATCAGGGCCCCTTCGCGATGTCGAGCATCTGTCCGGTCTGTCAAGGTCGAGGTGGACGCATCGTGACGCCCTGTGCGACCTGTCACGGCACCGGACGCGAGCCCTCCCAGCGCCGCGTGCACGTGCGCATACCCGCGGGCGTCGTCGACGGGCAACGAATTCGTCTCAAGGCGAAGGGTAACCCGGGCGTCAACGGTGGTCCCGCCGGTGATCTCTTCGTCGACGTGCACGTCGCCAAAGACGCCCACTTTGATCGCCGCGGACGGCACGTCACGACGAGTGTTCCCGTCTCGTTCACCGCGGCGATTCTGGGCACCACCGTCGAAGTCTCGACGCTCGACGAGCCCGTCACTTTGAAGATTCCCGCCGGTACGCAGCCCGGTACGACGATGCGCGTGCGCGGACGCGGGGTGCCCGCGAGTGGCAAACACGCCGCGGGCGACCTGCTCGTGACCATCACGGTTGAACTACCGAAGAAGTTGAATAAGGAGCAGCGCAGCTTGCTCGAGCGTCTGGCGCACTCATTGCACGACAAGGCCGAGGAGACGTCGTGAACGAGCGCGCTCACCACCACCCCGTGTACGTCATCTCGGTCTTTGCCGAATTGGCGGGCGTTCATCCCCAGACACTGCGCAACTACGAACGCAGTGGCCTCTTGAATCCCCAACGCACGATGGGGGGCTCGCGCCGCTTCTCCGACGAAGACCTCGCCGCACTTCGCCGCATTCAAGAGCTCACGAGTGAGGGTGTGAACCTTGAGGGAGTGAAGCGCATTCTTCAACTCGAGGCACAAGTCGAAGAACTTCGCGCGAGCGCGGCCGCTATTTCGGAAGCGGCCCGCCAACACGTCGAAGCGACTCACCGTCAATACCGGCGCGACCTCGTGCCCGTTTCGAACACGATCGCGCTTTTTTTTGACGCGCGACGCCAGACGCAAGGAGATTCATGACGCTCGACCCCCAACGCTGGACCGTGAAGACCCGCGAGGCCTTTCAAGCGGCGAATACCCAAGCGGCCGCGGCCGGCAATCCTTACGTCACGCCGGCGCACCTCTTATTGGCGCTGCTCAGTCAAAGTGAGGGCGTGGCGCGGCCCCTACTCAGCGCGGCCGGTCTTGACCCCGTGGCCGTGAGCGCGCAGTTGAACGAACGCGTCGCGAGCGAACCGCGCAGCGTCGGTGGGTCGCAACCGGGACTCTCGCCCGAGGCGCGACGGGGACTCGAGGCGGCCGACGAACTGCGACACGAACTCGGCGATGACTACCTGTCCGTCGACCACGTGCTCGTCACCTGGGCGAGCGAACTGGGCACGACGCGCGAAGCGTTACTCCAAGCCCTGCGCACGATTCGCGGCTCGGCTCGGATAACGAGCGAAGACCCCGAGGGGACGTTCCAGTCTCTCGAAAAGTATGGACGTGATCTCACCGCGCTCGCGCGCAGCGGCAAACTCGACCCGGTCATTGGCCGCGACGACGAGATTCGCCGCGTCATTCAAGTACTCTCGCGTCGTACCAAGAACAACCCGGTCCTGATCGGCGAGCCCGGCGTCGGCAAGACCGCCATCGTCGAGGGCCTGGCGCTTCGCATCGTTGAAGGTGATGTTCCTGAGTCGCTGCGCGACCGACGACTCATCGCGCTTGACCTGGGATCAATGGTCGCGGGGGCGAAATACCGCGGCGAATTCGAAGAACGTTTAAAGGCGGTCCTGCAAGAGATTCATGACGCCGAGGGCCAGGTCATTACGTTCATCGACGAACTCCACACCATCGTGGGTGCGGGCGCGAGCGAAGGCGCGATGGACGCGGGCAACATGATCAAGCCCCTGCTCGCGCGTGGCGAACTACGGCTCATTGGCGCGACGACGCTGGACGAGTATCGCCAGTACATCGAAAAAGACGCCGCGCTCGAGCGACGCTTCCAGCAGGTCTTCGTGGGCGAGCCCTCCGTAGAGGACACCGTGGCGATTCTTCGTGGACTGAAGGAACGCTACGAGGTGCACCACGGCGTACGTATTCAAGACGCCGCGCTCGTCGCGGCGGCGCGCCTCTCACAGCGTTACGTGGTGAATCGATTCTTGCCCGACAAGGCGATTGACCTCATGGACGAAGCGGCGTCACGACTCCGGATCGAAATCGACTCCATGCCCACCGAGCTGGACGTGGTGATTCGCCGACTGCGTCAACTCGACATCGAACGCGTCGCGCTCGCGCCCGAGACCGACGCCGCCTCGAAGGAGCGCCTCGAACGACTCGAGGCCGAATACGCTCAGTTGAAAGAAGAGTCTGACGAACTCGCCGCACGCTGGCAGAGTGAAAAGCAAGCCATTGGCCGGATTCAAAGCGCCAAGCAAGAGTACGAAGATCGTCGCGCCGAGGCCGAGCGTCTTGAGCGCCACGGTGACTTGAACGGCGCCGCGGCCCTTCGCTACGGCACCATTCCCGAACTCGAGCGCACGATCGCCCAGGCGACCCACGACCTCGAGGTGTTGCAAGAACGCGGCGCCTTCTTGAAAGAAGAGGTCGACGCCGAAGACATCGCCGACGTGGTGAGTCGCTGGACGGGCGTACCCGTTTCGAAACTGCTGGAAGGCGAGCTCGACAAGCTCGTTCGACTCGAGGAACTTCTCCACGCGCGCGTCGTCGGTCAAGACGAAGCGGTCGCGGCCGTGGCCAACGCCATTCGTCGCTCGCGCGCTGGACTGTCAGATCCGAATCGCCCCATTGGCTCGTTTCTCTTTTTGGGTCCGACGGGCGTTGGTAAGACCGAACTGGCGCGTGCGCTCGCGGAGTTCCTCTTCGACGACGAGCACGCCATCGTACGCATCGACATGAGCGAGTACATGGAGAAATTTGCGGTCTCGCGCCTGATCGGAGCGCCCCCGGGCTACGTGGGCTACGAAGAAGGCGGCCAACTCACCGAGTCGGTGCGCCGACGCCCCTACGCCGTCGTGCTGCTCGACGAGATCGAAAAGGCGCACCCGGACGTCTTTAACATCCTGCTCCAGGTGCTTGACGACGGACGACTCACCGATGGCCAGGGCCGAACGGTGGACTTTACGAACGTCGTGTTTATTATGACGAGCAACCTGGCGGGCGATCCTTCGGAGTTCTTTCGCCCGGAGTTCATCAATCGGATCGACGACATCATTCGGTTCCGCTCGCTCAACGAAGCCGACCTCGAGATCATCGTGGGCATTCAGCTTCGTCGCCTGCGCGCGCGCCTCGCCGAACGCCGACTCGTCCTTGACGTGAGCGAGGCCGCGTCGGCGGCACTCGCGAGCGAAGGTTTCGACCCGGTCTTTGGCGCACGACCGTTGAAGCGCGTGATTCAACGCCGCCTCGAAGATCCGTTGGCGCTCGCGGTTTTGCAGGGCGTCTACCAGGAGGGCGACACCATCACCGTCGACGCCGTCGACGGCGTCGTGACCTTCCACTGAATCGGGGGCGTGCGCTCAACTAGACTGAAGTGGTAACGAGGCAGTCTCGAGGAGTCCCGTGCCCGCAACCGTCGTAGTCGGAACCCAGTGGGGTGACGAGGGCAAGGGCAAGCTCACCGACCTGCTCGCGCGCGACATGGACATGGTCGTGCGCTACCAAGGTGGTCACAACGCCGGTCACCGCATCGTCGTGGAGGGTGAAGCATTCGCCCTGCAACTGGTGCCCTCGGGGGTTTTATACCCCCACATCACGCCCGTCATTGGCAACGGCGTGGTCGTCGACCCGGCGGTGCTCTTAGACGAATTAGACAAACTCGCGGCGAAAGGGGTTGACGTCTCTCGACTGTTGGTGTCGGGCAACGCGCATCTGATTATGCCCTACCACCAAGAGCTCGATCGCCTGACCGAGCGCTTCTTGGGCAAGAACGCACTGGGCACGACCAAGCGCGGCATTGGGCCGGCCTACGCCGACAAGTCCTCGCGCGTGGGACTGCGGGTACAAGACCTCCTCGACGCCAAGATTTTCCGCGAAAAGCTTGACGTGGTGTTACACGAAAAGAACCTGATCTTGACCAAGATCTACAACCGCCCGGCCCTCAGGGCCAAAGATCTCGCCGAACGCTACCTCGACGAATTCGCGCCGCGCTTGGCGCCCAGGATCACCGACACCGTCGCCGTGGTGCACGACGCGCTCGCCCGCGGAGCGCGGCTGTTGCTTGAGGGCGCCCAGGCGACCTTCCTCGACCTCGATCACGGCACGTATCCCTTCGTGACGTCGTCAAACCCGGTCGCGGGCGGGGCGTGCACGGGTTCGGGACTCGGGCCGCGTGATCTCACTTCCATTGTGGGTATCGCCAAGGCCTACGTGACGCGCGTGGGCGCGGGACCGTTCCCCACGGAACTCGAGGGTGACGTCGGCGAATTGCTCGTAGAGCGCGGTCACGAGTTCGGCACGAACACGGGCCGACGTCGGAGGGTTGGTTGGTTCGACGCGGTCATGACGCGCCAAGCCGCCCGACTGAACTCACTCACCGATATTGCGCTCACCAAACTCGACGTGCTCGACACGTTGGACGAAGTCAAGGTCTGCGTCGCCTACGAGGCCGGTGGAGTGCGCTACGAGTATCCGCCGTATCACCAGTCGGTGCTCCACGACGTGACGCCAATCTACGAATCGCTGCCGGGATGGAAGACGGATCTGTCGAGTTGCACCTCGTACGAAGAACTACCCGCCGCGGCGAAGGACTACGTGCGCTTCTTGCAGTCGATTACTGGTGTGCCCATCTCGGTCGTGGGAGTGGGACCCGGTCGTGAGCAGTTCGTGCGCCCGTCGTGAGTCGCTGCGTGGTCGTGGGCTCGGGCGCTCGCGAGCACGCCCTCGCCTGGGCGCTCGCGAAGTCCGCCGAGGTCATCGTCACGCCGGGCAGTGACGGAATGGCGGCCCACGGTCTCACGTGCGTCGCGACCCACCCGAGTGAACTCGAAGCCGATCTCTTCGTCATCGGTCCCGAACAACCGTTAGTCGACGGCTTGGCTGATACTCTTCGTGACCAGGGAAAAATAGTGGTCGGCCCCGGTCGCGTGGGGGCTCAACTCGAGGGTTCGAAGGCCTTTATGAAGGACTTTTTGGCCGCCGCGAAGGTGCCAACCGCCGACTTTGGCGTCTTTCGCGACGCGGCGCCGGCGTGGGCATTTTTAGACACCATGCGACCTCCCTACGTGATCAAAACCGACGGACTCGCCGCGGGTAAAGGGGTTCTCGTCACCGATGATCTTGAGCTCGCGCGCCGCGACGTCGTCACCAAACTCAGCGGCGAGGCCTTCGGTGACGCGGGTACGACCGTGATTATCGAAGAGGCGCTCGACGGTAGCGAGTGTTCGCTACTGGTGCTCTGTGACGGACGTGATCTGGTCGCGCTGGTGCCCGCACAGGATTTCAAACGAGTGGGCGAGGGCGACCGCGGTGCGAACACGGGGGGCATGGGCGCCTTGGCACCCCTGGTACTCGACGACGGCGAAGTGGCCACGATGATGAAAGAGGTGCTCGAGCCCACGCTCGACGAACTTCGTCGGCGCGACATCGATTATCGCGGGGTGCTCTACGCGGGGGTGATGCGAACGTCGCGCGGCGCCAAACTGCTCGAGTACAACGTGCGCTTTGGCGACCCCGAGACTCAAGTCCTCGCGCCGCTCTACGGTGACCAGCTGTACGAGATGCTCTACGGCGTCGGAGTCGGAGGCTTGCGTGACGTGGTCGCCAGGCCCGAGGGCGCCGCGGTCACGGTGGTGTTGGCCGCCGCGGGCTATCCCCACGATCCGCGTCGCGGTGACGAGATTCACGGTCTAGGCGACGACGGTCAACTCGCGCACGGGCGCGAAGGAGTAGTGATCTTTCACGCCGGCTCCGCGCGTGACGATGACGGCACGTGGCGGACGAACGGCGGCCGAGTGCTCGCGGTGACCGCCGTCGCGTCGAGCGTCGCGCAAGCACGCTCGCGTGCGTACGAGGCGGCCGCGCTCATCTCTTTTGATGGTTGCGTGTGGCGACGTGACATCGCCTCTTCGGCCCTCGAGGTAGCGCGATGATTCCTCGGTACTCGCCGCGCGACGTGGCTACGCTCTTCAGTGACCAAGCCCGTTTTGACACGATGCTCGAAGTCGAACTCGTTGCGGCCGAAGGGCTCGCGCACTTCGGCGTCATCCCCGCCGCCGACGCCGCCGTTATGCGCCAACGTCGCCCCGTAGTTGACGCCGCCTTCGTCGAGGCCGTCGCCGAGCGCGAAGAGATCACCAATCACGACACGGCGGCGTTCGTTGACGTCGTGCAAAGTGCCATCGGGATGCCCGAGGGCGCGTGGCTGCACTACGGATTGACCTCGTCGGACGTCGTCGATACGGCGCTTTGTCTCACGCTCACGCGCGCGATGGATCTCGTGATCGACGACGCGACGAAACTTCGTGACGCCTTAACGAAGCGCGCCGAAGAGTCGATCGACCTGCCCATCGTTGGACGCACCCACGGTATGCACGCCGAACCGACGACCTACGGCGCCAAATTCGCACTCTTCGCCCTGCAAGTCGACCGCGACGTGCAGCGCGCGCGACGAGCGCGCGACGCTATTGCGGTGGGCAAACTCAGTGGCGCCGTGGGGACGTTCTCCAACGTCGACCCCGACGTGGAGGCATACGTATGCGAGTGCTTGGGGCTCACCCCGGTTCCCGCGACGCAGGTCATCGCGCGCGATCGCCACGCGGAAGTGCTCTACGCCTGCGCGGCGTTGGGCACCACCATGGAGCAGTTCGCCCTCGAGGTGCGCCACCTCGCGCGCAGCGAAGTCGGCGAGGCTGAGGAACCCTTCGCCCCGGGTCAAAAGGGATCGTCGGCGATGCCGCACAAGCGAAATCCGGTCTTGTCCGAGCGGCTGTGCGGGCTCGCGCGCGTGTTGCGCGGCTACCTCGTCGCGGGGCTTGAGGACGTGGCGCTGTGGCACGAGCGCGACATTTCGCACTCGAGCGTCGAGCGCGTGGTGTTGCCTGACGCGTTGACGTTGAGCGTGTACATGTTGCGCAAGGCGACGGGTCTCGCGTCGGGGTTGGTGCTGTATCCCGAGCGGGCGCTCGAGAACTTGCTCGAGGGATCGCGCGGACTCGTTTTCTCCCAGTCAGTGCTGCTGGCGCTCGTCGAGAGTGGGCTATCGCGCGACGACGCCTATCGCATCGTCCAAGCGGCGTCACGCGTGGCGATCGAGGAGCGGCGCGATTTTCGAGAGGTCGTGACCGCGAGCGACGAGGTGACCTTCAGTGACGAGGATCTCGCGCGACTGTTCGACCTCGATCGACTCTTGCGTCATCGATACCGTATCTTGGACGCGTTGAAGTGGCGCGCGTGAGTACGCCGCTGCGTCACCTCTACTCGGGCAAGGTTCGTGACCTTTACGACGTGGACGGTGAACTGTTGTTAATGGTCGCCTCGGATCGCTTGAGCGCCTACGACGTCGTCATGAATGAACCCATCCCTCACAAGGGACGAGTCCTGACGGCACTGAGTGACTTTTGGATCAACGAGTTCGCCGCCGACGTGCCCTCTTCACTGGTGAGTTGTGATCCGGCGGTCATTGCGCGCTCGGTGCCGGACTTCTACGCCGAGCCGTCGTGGTCGGGTCGAGCGATGTTGGTGCGTCGCGCCGAAATGTTGCCCCTCGAGTGCATCGTGCGCGGTCGACTCGCCGGCCAGGCCTACGAGGAGTACGTAGCGAAGGGGACGGTGCACGGCACGCGCGTGGCGGCGGGCCTAGAACTCACTGATCCATTTGAGGCGCCGATGTTCACGCCCTCAACGAAGTCCGCCGAGGGGCACGATCGCAATATCGATCTCGTCGAAGCCGCGAGCATCGTCGGTCGCGCAAACCTCGAACGCGCCCAGGCGCTGTGTCTCGATCTCTTCACGCGCGCCGCCGCGCGTATGGCGTCGCGCGGCATCGTCCTCGCCGACACCAAGTTCGAACTGGGCCTGCTCGACGGCGAGCTGGTGCTCTGTGACGAAGTCATCACGCCCGACTCGTCACGGATGTGGCCGGCCGACGCGATTAAATCAGGACACGTCCCGCCGTCGTTCGACAAGCAGCCCTTTCGCGATTGGCTGGACGCGCAAGGCTGGCAGCGCACGCCGCCGCCGCCTCGCGTTCCCGACGACGTCGTCGAGGTCACTTCCGCGCGCTACGTTGACGCCTACGAGCGAGTGACCGGACGATTACTCGTTGACTGGTACGGTGCGTAGGCGTGAACCACTCTGTGATCGTCGAAGTCACGCTCCGCGAAGGCATTGCCGATCCCGAGGGTGCCACCATCGAGCGTGCCTTGCCGGCGCTGGGCTTTGAGGGCGTGACCCAGGTGCGCGCCGGGAAGTTCTTCCGCCTGGAGGTGGAGGCGGCGAGTCCTGACGAAGCGCTCGAAAGAGCCCAGGCGCTCGCGGAGCGACTGCTCTCCAATCCGGTCATCGAAGACGCCGTGGCGAGATTGCGTCCGTCGTGACCCGCGTCGGCATTGTCGTCTTTCCGGGGTCGAACTGTGAGTACGACGCCGCGTCGGCCGTGAGTGAACTGGGGGCCGAGTTCGAGTTCGTTTGGCACTCGACGACCACGCTCGCCGGGCTTGACGCACTCATACTGCCCGGAGGTTTTGCGCACGGTGACTATCTGCGCCCCGGCGCGCTGGCGCGCTTTTCACCGGTGATGGACGCGGTGCGCTCCTTTGCCGCCGCGGGAGGACCGGTGCTCGGTATCTGTAACGGATTTCAAGTGCTGACCGAGGCGGGACTGCTGCCGGGTGCGTTGCAGAAGAATCGCGGACTGACGTTCTTGTGTCAACCCACGACCTTGGTGGTCGCCTCGACCAAGTCCGTCCTGACGCGTGGCGCGTCGGTGGGTCAAGAACTCGTCGTGCCCATTAACCACTTCTCGGGCTCGTACACGTGCGACGACGCGACGCTCGCGACGTTGCACGCTGATGATCGCATCGTGCTTCGCTACCGCGACAATCCCAACGGCTCGCGCGACGACATCGCCGCCGTGGCGAATGAAGCGGGCAACGTGGTGGGACTCATGCCCCATCCCGAGCGCGCCATGTCGACGCTGCTCGGCAGTGCCGACGGACGGGTTCTGCTCGCAGGTTTTATCGCAGTGGGCGCACGAGCGCACGCTTGACGTCGCGGCGAGCGCCGGAGGTCACGCGCGCGATGGTGGCCTGCTACGTCGTGTCCCTCGTGATAGTTGCGTACTGGGTCGCGTGGTTCTCGCACCGGTCGCTCGTCGCGGCGTCCTCGGGTGCGGTCTACACCAACTTTGAGCAGGCCTTCCCCCTCGCCGACGGCGTGATCGTGGTGTTGCTGGTACTCGGCGCGCGAGCGCTCGCGCGCCGTTCGCCGTTCGCCGTCGCCTACTTGATGCTCGGGGCCGGGGCCGGTTTTTACCTCGGCGCCATGGACGTGCTCTTTGACCTCGAGCACGGCATCTGGGCCAAGGGCGCCAATGGCGTCGTTGAACTCGCGATCAATATCGTGACCGTCGCCACCGCGTTGACGTTTGCGCGTTGGACGTGGCGCCATCGCCGTACGCTCGATCCGCCGGGGGGCGAGCGAACTCGTGCGGACCAGTAGTTTGGTGGGGTGAGCAACGCCCCCGAGCCCCTTCACCGGGCTCTCGGACTGACCGACGCGGAACTCGACGCCATTCGAGCAACGCTGCAGCGAGATCCCAATCACTTAGAACTCGCGCTCTATGGGGTGATGTGGTCCGAGCACTGCTCGTACAAGTCCTCGCGACTGCACTTGAAGCGCCTGCCGACGACGGCGCCCCACGTGCTCGTGGGTCCGGGCGAGAACGCGGGCGTCATTGACGCGGGCGACGACGTGGCGGTGGCGATTCGTATTGAAAGTCACAACCACCCTTCGGCGATCGAGCCGTACCAGGGTGCCGCGACGGGCGTGGGCGGTATCTTGCGCGACGTCTTTACGATGGGCGCTCGACCACTGGCGGTCATGGATCCGCTCTTCTTTGGTGAGCTCGACGAGCCACGCCAGCGCTGGCTCGTCGAAGGGGTTGTCGCGGGCATCTCGGGCTACGGCAACTCGGTGGGCGTACCCACGGTCGGGGGCGAATTGACCTTTGACGAGTGCTACCGCGCGAATCCCTTGGTCAACGTGCTGTGCGTGGGCGCGATGCCCAAAGACCGCCTCGTGCTCGGGGTCGCCTCGGGCGTGGGGAACCTCGCGGTGTTGCTCGGCTCGCGCACCGGACGCGACGGCATCGGTGGCGTGTCGGTGCTGGCGTCGGCGGGCTTTGCGGGCAGTGACGGCGTGGGGGCGCTGGACGAGGCGAAGCGTCCGAGCGTGCAGGTGGGCGACCCCTACGAAGAAAAGCGACTCATTGAGGCCTGCCTCGAACTGCTCGATCGCGGCTACGTCCTCGGCATTCAAGATCTCGGGGGTGCGGGACTGATCTGTGCGACGAGCGAGACGGCCGCGCGCGGACGCGTGGGCATGGACGTGGACGTGAACGCCGTGCCCCTTCGTGAAGCGGGCATGGCGCCCTACGAGATCATGACCTCAGAGAGTCAAGAGCGCATGCTCGCGATCATCACGCCCGAACGCCTCGACGCGGTGCTGGCGGTCTGCGAGCGTTGGGAGGTGCGCGCGAGCGTGATTGGGCGCGTCGTTGAACCGCTCGTCGGCGCCGAGGGTGAGCCCGTGGGAATGCTGCGGGTGCGCGACGGCTTCGACGGCGAAGTGCTGGCCGAGGTGCCCGCGGCGTCACTCGCTGACGAGGCGCCGCTCTACGACCGTGAGCGTCGTCGCCCCGCCGACCTTGACGCCGTGCACGCCGACGATCCGAGCGACGAACCCGCGGGCGACGTGGAAGCGGACCTGCTCGATCTCTTGCTGGACCCGGCCTGGGTCTATCGCCAGTACGACTCGCAACTCTTCTTGAACACGGTCGTGGGGCCGGGCCGCGACGCCGCCTTGTTGCGCCTCGCGGGGCCAGGACTGCCCACCACGTCGCGGGGACTCGCGCTGTCGACCGACTCGAATCCACGCTGGTGCGCACTTGATCCACGAATCGGCACCGCACTCACGGTCGCCGAGGGCGTGGCGAACCTCGCCTGTGTGGGCGCGAGCGCCAAGGCCGTCGTGAACTGTCTTAACTTCGGTAATCCCGAACACCCCGAGGTGATGTGGCAACTCTCCGAAGCAATCGACGGTATGGCCGAGGCCTGTCGCACGCTCGAATTACCCGTCATCGGGGGCAACGTCTCGCTCTACAACGAAAGCGGTGGGGTCGACATCGACCCCACCCCCGTCGTGGGACTGCTCGGACTCGTCGACTCGCTCCGGGTGCCTCCGCCCGGTTGGGCCTGGCGCGAGGGCGACCACCTCGTGATGCTCGGACCGCGCCACGCCCC
>NCBD01000228.1 GCA_002255315.1 Actinobacteria bacterium 21-64-8
ACCAGTTGGCCTCGACGAGCTACTCCGACTCGACCCCCGACGTCGCGCGCTTCTACGACGCGAACGGCCAGCAGACCTCGATGACCGACGGCACCGGCACCACGACCGACGCCTACGACCCCTTCGGGGAGGTGACGAGCGAGACCAACGGCAACGGCGACACCGTCTCTTACGGCTACGACGCCGACGGGGACACGACCTCGATCACCTACCCGCTCGGTGGCGCGTCGTGGGCCTCGAGCGACGCGCTCACCTAGACCTACGACGCCGCGGACCAGATGAGCTCGGTCACCGACTTCTCCGGTCAGACCTCTGTGGTCACGACCTCGGCCGACGGTCTGCCGACGGCGCTCTCGCTCGGCTCGAGCGGGGACACGGTCGCGACCACCTACGGCGCGAACGACGCCACGGCCTCCATCGCGCTCAACAACGGCTCGTCGACCCTGCAGTCCTTCACCTACTCCGACGCCCCCGCGGGCAACGTGGTCTCCGAGGCCGACACGCCCGCGAGCTCCTCCACGCCCTCGAGCTACACCTACGACGCGCAGAGCCGCGTGACGAGCGACACCAAGGGCACCTCGGGGACGAGCACCTACGCCGAGGACCAGAGCGGCAACCTGACGACCCTTCCCACGGGCGCGTCGGCAACCTACAACAACGCCTCCGAGCTCGTCTCTTCGACGCTCGCCGGCACGGCCACCACCTACGCCTACGACGCCTCGGGGAACATGACCGGCCAGAGCGTCGGCGGGACCCAGACCACCTACATGTCCTACAACGGCGCCAACGAGCTCACCTACGTCCTCAACTCTGCGGCCACCATGAACGACGCCGCCTACGACGGCAACGGGCTGCGGATGAGCAGCTCGATCACCCCGAGTGGTGGCTCGGCGGACGTCGACCACTACGTGTGGAACACGACGGGGTCCGTGCCCCAACTCCTCATGGACTCTTCCAACGCCTACCTCTACGGACCGTCAGGCACGCCCTTCGAGCAGGTGGACCTGTCGACCGGGGCGGTCACGTTCCTCGTGAGTGACGCCCTGGGCTCGGTGCGCGGAGCCGTGAGCGCGTCGGGAGGTCTAGACGCGACGGCCACCTACGACGCGTGGGGGAATGTCGTGGGCTCCTCGGGCCTGACGACGTACTCGGCCGTCGGCTTCGACGGGGCACTGAGGGACGAGACGGGGCTTACTTATCTCGTCCACCGCTACTACGACCCCGCCCTCGGGCAGTTCTCGAGTGTCGACCCCGCCATCTTGATGACCCTTAGCCCGCTTGCGTTTGCGGGGGACAATGTGGCACGCGCAATTGTCCACTACGCAATTTCGACGGCCCGAACTGATGTCAAGAGTGACATTCCTGCACTACGACTGATAGGGACAGACTGGAACCTAATCCAGTGGGGAATGAGCGGCGGAGGGCCACCCCCATCGGGCATACTTGCACAGTTCAATGACCTGGCTCGAAATCTGTCCGTGGTCCTTGTGTCGCAGTTTAGGAATCTCGCCACGATAGCAACCTCCGCCTACTCATTTGCGGACGCGAGCGCCACCCTCTCCGAGACGTATCGGACCGCCGTAGCGTTGAGCGAGATTGCTGACGCGGCAGTCGGCACTGCGGAACAGAACGCGACAGCTATCGCTGCGGACACCGCCGCTGGATTGGCGTATGAAGCCGCCGGTGCGAAGGCACTCAGCTTTGGGGATCTGATACGGGCGATACTTACGTTCGGGGAAGGAGCGTGAGGAGTCATGAAGAGAGAGTTGCGACAGCTCCAAAGTGAAAATCGAGAAATGATCAATGAAGTTCAACGCAGGGTCGGAGAGATGTCCGCTGAGTTCAGGAGGAGTCGCGAAGTTGCAGTGAGAATACGAGACGAGTACGCGAGGGTGCAGGGTCTAAGTGAAGACA
>NCBD01000111.1 GCA_002255315.1 Actinobacteria bacterium 21-64-8
GATTGCGGTATTACAGCGCAGGTCGACTCCCGCATCAAGCAGCTGACGCCACGGTCGAGTCGCGACGGCGTCGGGCAACGTGAAGTCGGGAATCCCCCAGGTGAGCAGGCCCCCGGGGGTGGCGTCCTTCTCGTAGACCGTTACCGACGCCCCCGCCTCCACGAGGTCCCAGGCGGCGCCGATGCCGGCGGGTCCCGAACCAATAATCGCGACCGACAACGCGTCGTCGCGACGAGGCGCGACACTCGGTGCGGGCACCAACACTTGATCGGCGATAAAACGTTCGAGTCGGCCAATCGCGACGGGCACACCGCCGGCGAGAGACCACGTGCACGCGCCCTCACATTGAGCCGACTGATTACACACGCGCGAACAGACGTCGGGCAGAACGCTCGTGCGGCGAAGAATCTCGTGCGCTCGCTCGAGATCGTGGTCGCGAATCGCCGCCACGAACTGAGGAATGTCGTTGTGCGCGGGGCACCCTCGCGTGCACGTGGGATCGGGACAGTTCAGGCAGCGATTGGCCTCCGCGATGGCCTCGGACCACGTGTCGTAGCCACGACGAGTCTCTTCGACGTTGCCGCGCAGGCGCACGGGTTGATAGAGCGCGGGGTCGTAACGCTCGCTCACCGCGAGGGGGCCCGCGACGCGAATCGCGGAGAAGGGGCACGTCCTTTCACATTGACGACACCCCACACAGAGCGCGTCCTCGGCACGGGCGGTCCACGAGAGTGGCTCCATCGTGAGCGCACCGACGGGACAGCGTACGACGCACTCTTGACATCCCGCGCAACGGTCAACCCATACCGTGACGTGGTGGTCGAGGTGCTCGTGTTCACTACCAGAGATTTGCGTGGCGGTCATTGCTCGTCCCCCTAGTCCGCGGCGTTCATCAAGACGTACAACACTGCGGTGGCGACGCCGAGCGCCAACGCGAAGGACGTGGCGCTCACCTGCACCGCGCGACGACGTGAACTCACCGGCGCCAAGTCTCGCCCGGCGATACGCCAGGTCGTCCACATGGCGGCCAGCGTGCCGAGCACCATGACGCCCACCTGCACCGCGATGATGCCCGCGTTCGACGAGATCAGTGACGCGTGATAGAGCGACGAACGAGTCGAACCCACGCCGAAGAGGTGGCCAATGGCGACCGGTACGCGCGGGACGTGCTGGAAGAACTTGGGCAATTGGCGCGCGAAGTAGTCCGCACCTACGACCGGGATGATCCCGTACATGAGCGGCACGAAGTACGTGCGAAACGTACTGGTGCGATCCACGAAGGACCGTCCGCCCGCCGCCGGCACGAAGTCACGGCGCACAAAGATTCGCGCGATGAGCCACGATGACGCGGCCATCACCAGTGCGACCGCGCCAATAATGCCGAGGTAGCCAATGGGGTCCGGGTAGTGCGGAAAGATCGTGTGCGCGTTCAACCAGGTGTCGAGATTCATCACCGGCGTCAACGCGTTGAGTTGCTGGTAGACCACCAAGCCAAAGAGCAGCGCGACCGACCACGCCACGTCGGCGCGACGACGCGTCGGGGCCACGACCGAGGTCAACGGCTTTTGGAGGAAGAGGCCAATGTTGTCCGAGGGGCAGGCCTTGTAGCACTCCGTGCACAGACCGCACGTCGAGTTCGAGTCGGCGCTGCCCGGCCACGTGTACCAGGGACATCCGTACCCGCTGGCGTCACCGCGCATACAGTCCTTGGTCGCGCAGCTCTGGCAGACCTCGCGATCACGCGTGCGAAAACCCGCGACCGAACCCATCGTGCCGACGGTGCCGATGAGCGCCGTTAAGGGGCACACGTAACGGCAGAAGGTTCGCCGTTCAAAAATGAGGAAGAACAAGAGCGCGCTGCCCACGATGCCAAGCACCATGTAGCTGGTCGACGCCGGATTCCCGGGTCCGGCGATATTGAAGAACTCTTCAATCCACGTCAAGAGTAAGAAGGCGCCGACCGAGAGCAAGAAGCCGTACTGGGCTACCTTCTCGGGCATCTTCAGCCCGAGACCGATGCTCGAACCCTTGCGCTGCCAAAAGGCGTGGCGCTGAATCCACTCCCCGAATCCGCCAAAGGGGCACATGGCGCACCACGCGCGGCCCACGACCACCATCATCACAAAGACGAGACAGAACCAGAGGTACCACGTGATGGCGGTCGCGAAGTTGAGTCCCGGCACGACGGTGCCGAGCAACCCGATGCCAATGACGAACCAGAAGATGATCTGATTGGGCAGAATTAGGAGGAACTGGAACTTACGATCGTGCAGCAATCGCGCCACCAAGGGGTTACGGGCGACGTCGAGTCCGGGCGTGGGGTCAGAGGCGCTGAACCTCGCGACCGGCGCGTCGTCGGGCCGACGGGTGTGGATGGCCACCGGGACCGGATCGACGAGGTGCACGCAGCTCGGTCGGTCCCGTTCGGTGACTGGTGGTGGCGAACCCGTTCGACCTGGCATCTTGGCTCCCCCTATTGTTTAGTTAGATACTTGACTATTACCGTATAACTACTGGTATAGTTACGTGATATCACGGTTACTGGGAATTGTCAAGTACATAACTACACCTAGGAAGATTTAGTGAACATTGACGAGAGGGTCGGCGCTTCGAACTACGGAGCCAACCCTGTCGCCAGGAAGGAGGCGTCGTGACGAGCCCCGTTGATCACCCCGGGCCCCCACAGCCCGTCGTTCGCGCCACCGCGCGCGTGCTCATCGTGGACGATCACGTTCTCGTGCGCGAAGGCACGCGCGAACTTCTCCAAAAAGACGACTTCATTGAAGTCGTCGCTTCGTCGGGGTCGGCCGAGGACGCCCTCCTCGTGCTCGAGACCACACCCGTCGACGTCGCCCTCGTGGACGTGAATCTTCCCGGCGCCAGTGGCCTGGACCTCGCACAGCGCCTCGCGACGACGCACCCCCTTATTCGCGTCGTGATTTTGAGTGCCTACGACGAGTACGCCTACGTCGCCAGAGCTCTCGAAGTCGGTGTCGCTGGCTACCTCTTAAAAACCGCGAGTGCGCAAGAACTCATCAACGCGGTGCACGCCGTCTTCGACGGAGTATTCGTGCTCGATCACGAACTTTCCAAGCGTCTCACGGGACCCCGTGAGCGCGGGCCCGGCGACGCCGCGGGACTGACGCCCCGCGAGAGCGACGTTTTGGAACTCCTTGCGCAGGGTCGATCGAACAAGCAGATCGCGTCACAACTCGAACTCGGTACGCGCACGGTCGAGGGTTACGTGTCGAATGTTTTGGCCAAGCTGGGCGTCACCTCTCGTACCGAAGCGGTCACCCACGCCTTCAGCCATCACCTGGTGAGCGCGCCGAGTTATGACCACCCGCGTTCGTGAACCGCGAGACGGCGAGCGCTTCTCACTAGGGCGGATTCTTCATCCGCCGTGGGGCGAGGGGTCGTTCTGGATCGTGCAGTGCACGCTGCTCGCCATCGTCACGGTGCACTACCTCGTAGACCTGCGACCCTCGATGATCATCACCACCTTTCCTACGGGCGTCCCCGTCGCGCTGCTCGTCATACCCATTGGCTACGCCGCGTTGCGCTACGGCCTCACGGGCTCGGTGGCGACCGCGGCGTGGGCGCTGTTGCTGTGGCTGCCCGATCTCTTGCTCCCCCACGACGAAGGACACGTCGGCGACGACTTGATGAATCTCGCCATCGTCTTCGTGGTCGCCTTCATCTTTGGTCGCAGCGTGGAACGCCAACGCCACACGCAGCGCCGCGCCGACGAAGCGACCGCGCGCACGTTGGCCATCGAGGCTGGGTATCGACAGCTCTTCGAGGCAAACCGGGCGCCCATTGTCGTCCTTGACGAGAAGAGCGTCGTCACCGACGCCAATCACGCCGCGAAGTCGCTCTTCGGTGCGGGCGTGCTCGGACGTTCGAGTCGCCACCTCGTGGGTGGGGTGGATCTAGAAGCCCACGCGGGTGACGTGCTCACGCTCAACGACGGTCACGACTATCGACTTGACCTGGTCACTATGCCGCTCGGGCCGAGTGCACCACGACGACAACTGAACTTCGAAGACGTCACCCTTTTTGCACTTGGCGCGTCGCCTCGAGTTGCTTGGCAGCCACCGAGACGTCCCTCCCTCCGTCGCCGACGGTCTGCACGACGCGCGCCGTCAGGCCCTCGACGCCGCGAACAAACTCCGGACCGTGGCGCGCGACCTGCGTCCTCCCGCGCTCGATGAGCTCGGCCTCGTGCCCGCACTCTCAAGTCTCGCCGTCGACGAGAGCACCTCCGTCGAGAACACCACCATCAACCTGAGCGTGCACGGCGACGTCGTGCGGCTGAGTCCCGACCTGGAGTTGGCGGCCTTTCGCATCGTCCAAGAGTCAGTGCGCAACGCGCTGCGCCACGCCCACGCGCGCTACGTGCGCGTCGACGTCAACTTCTCACCTGACGAGCTCCACCTCGTTACGACCGACGATGGCCGTGGTTTCCGCGAAGCCGTCGACTCGTCGCACCCCGCGCCCCAGGAGATCTCGTCAATGGGGATTGTGGGCATGCGAGAACGAGCTCGGCTCATGAACGGGGTCCTTCGCATTCGCTCGACGCCCGGCGTGGGCACACGCGTTGAGGCCACATTGCCACTCGTCCTCGCCCACGACGCCACCGCGTTCGGCGAAGCATCACAGCGAGCGTGACCGAGCCGAGGGGCGTGGCGACGTCGTCGCGAGTGTCGGTGAGTCGTTGCGCAACGCGAGCTATCGCTCCTGCGTTGGCTCGCGAGAGGTCTCGCCACTGACGTTGTGGCGCGACGGGCACGGAGTTGAACCACTCGCTTCGACCACGAAGACTGCCTTCCGCCCACTACGTTGGACTCGTGAGTGAGCCTTCGCACTACCCCACGGTGTCAGCCGACTTCTCGCGCACGCTCGAGCTCGTAGGTCCCGAGCAGTGGCGTTCACCAACGCCGTGTGAGGATTGGACCGTCTTCGACCTCGTCACCCACGTGATTGCGACGCATCGACGCGTTTACAAAATGGCGATGACCACCTACACCGAACCCAAGCTCGACACGGTTGACGCGTGGCGCGAGATCCACGACGCCCTGCTCGCGGCGCTCGATGATCCGATCCTCGCCGCGACGCCGGTGCAATCGCGTCAAGGCGAGCAACCCTTTTCGGCCCTCGTGGGCGGACTGTTGACCTTTGACACGTTGGCCCACACGTGGGACCTCGCGCGCGCGATCGGCGCCGCCGAAGAACTCAACCCCGACGCGGTCGCCCACGCCACGCGCGAACTCGAACCCATCGGTGAGGCCCTTCGCGTCCCGGGTGGCTTCGGTCCGGCGGTCGATTCCGCGCCCGACGCCACCGCGCAAACACGCCTCTTGAACTTCCTCGGTCGGCGTCCCTAGCCCGACGTACGAAGTGGGCGCGCCGTCTAACCTTTGAATCGACCCATCGCGTTCGAAGGAGCATGCATGTCTCGAAGTGTCATCGTGGCGGGAAGCCGCACGGCCATCGGAAAACTCTCGGGCGCCTTTGCCACCGTCAGCGCCCAAGAACTTGGCGGCGTCGCCATCAAGGGAGCACTCGAGCGCGCGGGCGTTGCGCCCGACACGGTCGACGCCGTTTTGATGGGCCAAGTCATCCAAGCCGGCCAGGGTCAGATCACCGCGCGCCAAGCGGCCGTCGCGGGCGGCATTCCCATGAGCGTCCACGCGACGACCATCAACAAGGTCTGCCTTTCGGGCCTCCAGACCCTCTACCTCGCGGACCTCATGATTCGAGCCGGTGAAGCGGCGGTCGTCGTCGCGGGCGGTATGGAATCGATG
>NCBD01000229.1 GCA_002255315.1 Actinobacteria bacterium 21-64-8
CCCGCACCCGACGCACCGCAGGATCCTCGGGTACCGAACGCAGCTAGTGTAGTGTATTGTAAATAGCTGACGTTTGTGATAGGCTGTAGGAATGAGACCAGCTACCACAGCCCTGACGTTGACCAGCGGCCAAGAGAAGGTGCTGCGAAGACTGGCTCAGTCGCGGACGACACCGCATCGGCAGGTGATCCGAGCGAAGGCGTTGCTGCTGGCTGCTGAGGGCCTGGCCAATACTGCGATTGCGGAAGCGGTAGACGTGTCTCCGACTAGCGTGATGGCCTGGCGGGCGCGCTTTACCGAAGAAGGGCTGGCGAAGTTTGGTGAGGTGCGCAAGGGCCGCGGGCGCAAGCCGTCGATTCCAGCGGCGAAGGTAGAAGCGATCGTTGAGGCCACGCTCCATGAAACCCCTCCTGGGGAGACCCACTGGAGCTGCCGAACTATGGCCAAAGCGCAGGAAGTCAGTTCGACCACCGTACAGCGGATCTGGTCGGCGCGGGGTTTGAAGCCCCACCTGGTGAAGACGTTCAAGCTGTCGAACGATCCGCACTTCGAGGAAAAGCTCATCGACGTGGTGGGGCTCTACCTGAACCCGCCTGACAAGGCGGTGCTGCTGTGCATGGATGAGAAGAGCCAGATCCAAGCTTTGGACCGTACTCAGCCCGGCCTGCCGATCAAGAAGGGGCGGGCCGGCACCATGACCCACGACTACAAGCGCAACGGCACCACCACTCTATTCGCAGCGCTCAACGTTCTGGACGGCAAGGTGATCGGCGAGTGTCTTCCTCGCCATCGCCACGCGGAGTTCCTGCGGTTTCTCCGCCGGGTCGACCGGGAGGTCCCCAAGGGGCTACATATCCACATGATCCTTGACAACTACGCCACCCACAAGCACGACCAAGTTGAGCTGTGGCTCAGCAAGCACCCTCGCTTCCACTTGCATTTCATTCCCACCTCAAGCTCTTGGCTCAATCTGGTGGAGCGATGGTTCCGGGATTTGGACGACAAGGCCATCCGGCGCGGTGTCTTCCACTCCGTTCCCAACCTGATCGCCGCCATCGAGGCCTACCTCAACGCCAACAACGACAGTCCCCGCGCCTTCGTGTGGACCGCCACCGCCGAGGAGATCCTGGTGAAGGTCCGGAGGGGGCGGGTGGCGCTTCAGTTAATCGCCAGTTAAAACTGTGACACTACACTAGCTGTTCATAGGCACTACCCATGACACCGCCGACTTCGCTGTCGACAACGTGGTGAGGTGGTGGAAATACCACGGCAAGCGTCGCTACCCC
>NCBD01000230.1 GCA_002255315.1 Actinobacteria bacterium 21-64-8
TGAGTTCGTCTCGGAGAAGCTGGGCGAGATCCTGTGGTCGAAGCAACGGGAAGTGGCGAAGTCGGTAGTCGAACACAGACGGACGGCGGTCAAGTCTTGTCATGCCGTGGGAAAGTCCTTCACTGCCTCAAGGCTGACGGCGTGGTGGTTGTGGTCCCATGTGCCGGGGACGGCGTTCGTGGTGACAACCGCCCCGACGTTCGAGCAGGTGAGAGCTGTCCTCTGGCGGGAGATTGGGAGGGCGCACCGGAAGGGGAACCTCTTAGGCAGGGTGAACCAGACTGAATGGTTCATCGGGGAAGAGCTTGTAGCGTTCGGTCGCAAGCCTTCGGACGATGCTCCAACGGCCTTTCAGGGCATCCATGCTGAGTACGTCCTGGTGATCTTGGATGAGGCGTGTGGGATCGAGCGGGACCTATGGATGGCGGCTGGAAGTCTGGCGGCGAATGACAAGTCCCGGATCTTGGCGATTGGCAACCCGGACGATCCGGGGTCTCACTTCGCCCAGGTGTGCAAACCTGATTCTGGGTGGAACATCATCCAGATCGGATATCAGGACTCGCCCAACTTCACCGGAGAGGTGATCTCGGCTGGACTTACCCCGCTCTTGATCGGCCCGACGTATGTGGAAGAGATGCGCCACGACGTTGGGGAAGGCTCGGCCCCGTGGGTTGCGAAGGTTCTGGGGGAGTTCCCAGAGGACGCCGACGATGGGGTTGTGAGCCTGTCTTCTCTCAGGAAGTGCATGAGGGCGGATCAGGAGCACGCGCCGGAGGATCTCTTCCCGGTTGAGTTGGGATGGGACGTTGGGGCGGGTGGAGACAAGTCCGTCGTGAGGGAGCGTTTGGGAGTCAAGGCCGGGCGGGTCTGGTATCCCAAGGGTTCGGACACGATGGCTCAATGCGGGGACGTGATCCGCATTCTGGAAGAGACCGGGGCGACCTCAATCAAGATCGACTCGATTGGGATTGGGCACGGCGCGGCGGATCGGATGGAGGAGCTTCGCAGGGAAGGCGCGCACAAGGCCAGGGTGATCCGGGTGAACGTCGGGGAGGCGTCCACCAAGCCTCACAGGTTCCCGAGGTTGAGGGATCAGGTGTGGTGGGAAGTTGGCCGGATGCTCTGCCAAGACCAAGCCTGGGACCTCTCCGAGATCGACGACGCGACCGTGGCCCAGTTGACGGCTCCGAAGTACGCGCTGGACTCGTCAGGGCGGATCAAGGTCGAGCCGAAGGCTGACACGAGAGCCAGGATCGGGAGATCCCCAGACGACGCGGA
>NCBD01000231.1 GCA_002255315.1 Actinobacteria bacterium 21-64-8
TTTATGCCGTTCATCACGGAAGAGATTTGGCAATTGCTCGATGAACGGAAAAATGGCGAGAGTATTTCCGTTTCCGATTTCCCAGAATTCAACGAGAACTGTAGTACCCATGTGATTGATCACCTCGTTGTAATCCAGTTCGGGATGCACGAGAGTCGTTAAGCGAGTCTGGGCTTGAACAGTCGAATGCACAAGGGAAGAGTCCAGATCATAGAGGGTGATCGGAGCCGAGGAGGTGGAAGTCGAATTCGTTGGCTGAAGGCGCAACATGTTGATCTGACGGACAGGAGAAGCGCGGTCATCGTCCTCGTCACTGCTGGCATCCGCAAAGCTAAGGGCACTAAATGGTGAGCTGACCGATAAAGCCGTTGTAGTGAGATGGTTCAGTTTGCGCGTATCGGTTGCCGCTTGTTGTTTCTTGTAGTTTTGGTGAATAGCTGTCGCGGTCGAGGGCGAAGCCTTGGCGACCTTGGTCGTGAACAAGATTCGTGGCACCTTTACCTCGGTCGCCGTGAAGGCCCCCGGTTTTGGTGAGCGCCGTAAGGCCATGCTCCAAGACATGGCGATCTTGACCGGTGGCACGGTGATTTCTGAAGAGATCGGCCTGAAGCTCGACTCGGCGACGGTGGACCTTTTGGGTCGTGCGCGTCGCGTGGTCGTCACCAAAGACGCCACCACGATTGTCGACGGAGAAGGTTCCAAGGAAGAGTTGAATGGGCGCGTCGCGCAGATTAAGCGCGAGATTGACGACACCGACTCGGACTGGGACCGCGAGAAGCTCCAAGAGCGCCTGGCGAAATTGGCCGGTGGGGTAGCGGTCGTCAAAGTCGGCGCCGCAACGGAAGTAGAACTCAAAGAGAAGAAGCACCGTATCGAAGACGCTCTCTCGGCGACGCGCGCCGCGATTGACGAAGGGATCGTCGCCGGTGGTGGTACCGCACTCGTGCGTAGCCGCACCGACGTCGAAGCGTTGATTGCGACCTTGACCGGCGATGTGCAAACCGGTGCGAAGATTGTCGCGACCGCGCTCGATTCGCCGCTTCGCCACATCGCGGCGAACGCTGGCTTTGAGGGTGCCGTGAAGGTGCGCGAAGTCGCCGACGCGAAGGGCTCGATCGGACTCAACGCGGCGACTGGCGAACTCGTCGACCTCGTTGCGGCCGGAGTCATTGACCCCGCGAAGGTGACGCGCTCGGCGTTGCAGAACGCCGCGTCTATTGCGGCGCTGCTCCTGACGACCGAAGCAATTGTGGCCGACAAGCCCGAGCCG
>NCBD01000112.1 GCA_002255315.1 Actinobacteria bacterium 21-64-8
CCCGGCATGGAGTTGGCCTTCGTCGACATCGGCATTCCTAAGAATGCGGTGCTCTACCGTGGCGACGTCTCGTTTGACAATGAAGAGGTCGAACACTCGTCGAACAACAAGCGCATCGAAGAGATGATTCGAGCCGGACAAACTGTCTTGTGCCAAGTGACGAAGAACGCCATTGGCGCCAAGGGCGCGCGTTTGACCCAGGAAGTGTCGTTGCCAGGGCGTTTCGCCGTCTTGGTACCGAACTCGTCGACCGTTGGCATCTCGAAGCGCCTCGCGGACGGGGAACGCCGCCGCCTGCGCAAAATCATCGACGACATCAAGCCCGATCGTCACGGCATCATCATTCGCACCGCCGCCGAAGGCGTCAGTGCCGAGGACCTTTCGCGCGACGTGGCTTCGCTGGCCGAAAAGTGGGCCGCGATCGAGGCTGAAGTCGCCAAGTCCAATCAACCGCGACTCATCTATCGTGATCTCGATCTGGCGGTGCGAGTACTGCGCGAGGAATTAAACGACGATTATCGAGCCGTGATGATCGACGACCGTGATCTCTACGAAAAGGTCCGCGAGTACGTGATGGCCGTCAACCCCGAGCTGGCGGACCGCATCGAGTACTACGACCGTTCGAACGAAGAACTGCCTCTTTTTGAGCGCTACTTCGTGCACGAACAACTTCACCGCGCCCTCGATCGCAAGGTGTTCTTGCCCTCGGGGGGGTCGCTCATCATTGAGCGCACCGAAGCGTTGACCGTGGTAGACGTCAACACCGGTAAAAACGTCGGTACGAATAATCTCGAAGAAACGGTTTTTCGCAATAACCTCGAGGCCGCCGAATAGGTCGCGCGTCAGCTTCGACTACGCGACATCGGGGGCATTATCGTGATTGACTTCATTGACATGGAGTCAAAGGCCAATCGCGAGGCCGTCGCCTCAGCCCTGCGCCAGGCGCTCTCGCGCGACAAAACCCGCACGCAGGTCTTCGACATTTCCGAGTTAGGACTGGTCGAGATGACCCGTAAGCGCGTCAACGAAGGGCTGCTCGAATCGGTCTCGACGATCTGCAACGTCTGTGAAGGGCGAGGATTCTTGGTGCAAGCCGGTCTCTAGCGTCCAAGGGCGTGGAGCCGGTGCGCTAGTATGGAAACCCTATGTACGCCGTCATCCGAGTAGGAACCTCCCAAGAACGTGTCACCGAGGGCCAGATGGTCCGCGTGGACCTACGCCCCGAAGAAGTGGGGAGCGCCGTGGAGTTTGAGGCGGTGTTGCTCGTCGATGGCGATCAGGTGGTCGCCGGACCGGCGCTGAAGGGCGCCAAGGTGACCGGCACGATCGTCGGCGGGGAGAAGGGGCCGAAGATTCGCGCTCTCACGTACAAGGCCAAGTCCATCCAGCGCAAGCGTTGGGGACATCGCCAGCACTATTCAACCGTTGAAATCACGAAGATTTCAGCCAAGGCCTAGGGAGAACGTATGTCAAAGACCAAAGGTGGCGGTTCCACTCGAAACGGCCGCGACTCGAACGCGCAACGCCTCGGTGTCAAGGCCTTTGACGGCACCGTCGTTCAGGCCGGCAGCATCATCGTGCGCCAGCGTGGCACCCAGTTTCACCCGGGCCGCAACGTCGGCATCGGAAAGGACGACACGCTGTTTTCTCTCGCCGAGGGCAAAGTCAAGTTTGGTTTTCGACGTGGCCGCAAGCTCGTGGATGTGTTAAACGACTAGTTCATCGGTAGAACGAAGTGCGCAGTCCCCGGGCGAAGGCCCGGGGACTTTTCGTTGTGCGTTGAAATTCAGGGCGCGAGAATGGTGGCGAATCGGCGCGCCGCAATGCGTAACGAAACGGCGGCAATCGCGCTGAGGTAGACGACGGGAAAGAGCAAGCTCCAGTGGAGCTGACCCAACGACAGGCCGCGCAGCAACGTCGCGGCCTGGGTGAGGGGTGAGAAAAAGACAATGTCGCCGAGCCAGTGCGGATAGAGCGAGAGGGGAAAAAAGGTCGCCGAAAAAAGGAAGAGCGGAAGCTGCACGAGTGCGACGAGATCAAAGTCCTGCCAGTTTCGGATGTACGTGCACGCCGCGAGGCCGACGCAACTAAAGGTAAGACTCGTGAGAATGGCTCCGGGCCAGCACAAGAGGACCCAGGCGCTGCCAGCGTCGCCGAGCAGCACCATGCAGAGAATGAAGGAGGCGGCGTAGAGCGCTGCACGCGCCAATGCCCACCACACCTCGCCGAGGGCGACGTCGTTCACGCTGAGCGGGGTTGAGAGGACCGCTTCGTAACTCTTTGAGATTTTGAGGCGAAAGAACGTGTTGAAGATCGTGTCGATGATGGCGCCATTCATCGACGAGGTGGCGAGCATGCCCGGCGCTACGAAGGTGGCGTAGTTGACGACACGTCCGTCCACGGGCAAGTGCCCCACCAAGTGATTGAGGCCCAGCCCAATGCTCAAGAGGTAGAAGAGCGGCTCGAAGAAACCCGAGACCAACATCAACCACTGCGAGCGATAGATCGCAAAGTTGCGCTCGAAAACGCGTACGGAGCGTCGCGTACCAAAACTCGGCAGCATCCTTACCAACATCAGTCCACCAACCGATTGTGCATGGTTCGTCGCCCCCACGAGAGTCCCACGACGGCCATGGCCACTAAGACCGTGACGTGGACGAGTGTGGCGTCCCACGTGCCGCTGCCAAAGGCCGCCGAACGTGTGAGCGCGACGCCGTGGTAGAGCGGCACGAACTGGACGAGGGGGCGCAGGTAGCCCGGGTAGGACGAAATGGGGTAAAACGTCGCCGAAAAGAGGAACATCGGAATAAAGGCGAAGCGGTAAATGACCGCAAAGGAGGCGTCACTTTCGGCGCGGGCCGCGTAGGCGACGAGTGGTGCGCTAAAGGCCAAGGTGATGAGTCCCCCAATCAAGGGCAACGTCAACGCCCACCACGATTGAATCGCGCCAAAGAGTCCGATGGTGATCGTGTAGAACACCGACGTGATCAAACCTCGAGTCGTCACCCACAGCACTTTGCCCCACAGAATGTCTTGGGGCTCGAGGGGCGTCGCCGCGGCGGCGTGGTAGGTCTTGAGCCACTTCACCGACGCGAGGACGGGCCACATCGACTCGGTTTCGCCCAGCGTCATGGCCGTCGTGGCGAGCAGGCTCGGCGCAATGAAGTGTAGGTAGGTCTGACCTTGGACGAGGCCGTAGTGCGCTGAAACTAAGTGGCCCACGCCCACGCCCATCGCGGCGAGGTACAAGAAGGGAAACAGTACCGAACTCGCGACCGAACCACGCCACGTCTGGGCGTAAAAGGCCGCGTGGTACCACCAACTGCGCCGCCAGCGCGACCAACCCATTGCGGGACGCTCTACGAGTTCCACGTCACTCCACCAACGTTCGACCAGTGAGACGCAAGAAGACGTCTTCGAGTGAACTGCGGCGCACGAGCGCGCTCACGGGGGTCAGCCCACTCGCGTGGACGGCTCGTAAGGCGTCGTCACCCTCGTTGACGTAGAGCAGCACTCGATCGGGCAGTATTTCGACTCGTTCGGCGAAGCCGGCGAGTTCGTCGTGGTCGACCTCGTGGGTGTCGACGCGAAAACGAAGCTCCAAAACCTCTCGAGTGCTGTGGGTTTCTATTAACGATCGCGGGGTGCCCATGGCCACGATCGTGCCCTGATCCATCACGACGAGTCGGTCGCAGAGTTGTTCGGCTTCGTCCATGTAGTGCGTCGTAATGATGAGTGTGACGCCTTCGCGCTTGAGTCGATAGAGCCGTTCCCACAGGAGGTGACGGGCCTGAGGGTCAAGGCCCGTGGTTGGTTCATCAAGAATGAGGAGCTCTGGCTGGTTGATGAGGGCGCGCGCAATCGTGAGGCGTCGTTTCATGCCGCCCGAAAGGTTGTCGACTTTGTCGTGTTCGCGCTCGCTCAAGTGCGCAAAGGCCAGTAGCTCCGTCGCTCGTTCTCGTGCCACGCGCCGGGGTAGGTCGAAAT
>NCBD01000232.1 GCA_002255315.1 Actinobacteria bacterium 21-64-8
GTCTTCCGTGAATGGCTTGTTCATGAGTTCGGCTCCCTCTTGTGAGATGACTTGACGACGACGGCAGTGAGCACCGTGACTAAGAGGTTCAGCGCGGGCCAGGCGAGCTAGTGGTCCGTTAACGAAATAACTAAGGGGACTAAAGTGGGTCCATGACCCACTCCCTGGCCGCGCCACCCCTGCCCTTAACTGACGACGAGCGATCAGTGCTCGAGAAGTTCGCGAAGTCGCGAACGATGGCGCATCGAACGGTGTTGCGCGCTCGCGCGCTGCTGTTGGCGGCGCAGGGCGTGGCCAACAACGAGATCGCCGAGCTGGTGAACGTGAACCCGAACTCAGTGCGAATGTGGCGACGACGATTCGAAGAGGAGGGCCTTGAGGGCGTGGGCAAAGTGGCGCCGGGTCGAGGTCGCAAGCCGTTCCTGCCCGAGGGCACGGTGGCCAAGGTCGTGGCCCTCACGATGAACACGCTGCCCGAGGACGGCTCGACCCAATGGAGCACGAGGTCGTTGGCCAAGCACATGAACATCAGTCACGTCACCGTGGCGCGAATCTGGAAGGACCATGGTCTTAAGCCGTGGAAGACCGACACCTTCAAAGTCTCGACGGACCCACTCTTCGAAGAGAAGTTGGTCGACGTGGTGGGGCTCTACATGAACCCGCCCGAGCGCGCCGTCGTCTTTAGTTTTGACGAAAAGACCCAGGTGCAGGCCCTCGACCGCACCCAACCAAGTCTGCCCATGAAGAAGGGTCGAGGTGCCACCATGACCCACGACTACAAGCGCCACGGCACCACCGACCTGTTCGCGGCGATGAACGTGGCGACGGGCGAGGTGCTGCACGACACCAAGACGAGACACTCGAGCAAAGAGGTGCTCGACTTCTTCAAATTCATTGACGCGAGCGTGTCGAAGAACCTCGACGTCCACGTCGTGCTCGACAACCTCTCAGCGCACAAGGCGGCACCAATCGCGACCTGGCTCGCTCATCCCCAGCGCGCGAGGTGGCACCTGCACTTCACACCCACCAGTTCGTCGTGGCTCAATCTTGTCGAGAGTTGGTTCAGCCAACTCACCAACCGTCGTTTGAAGAAGGGAACGTTCTCGTCGGTCACACAATTGAAGGAAGCCATCGGACTCTGGACCGAAAACTGGAACGAAGATCCCCAACCGTTCATCTGGAAGAAGCCCGCCGACGAGATCATTACCAAGGTCAAGCGAGGGAGAACGAAATTGGCCTTAGTTAATTCAGAGACAGACCACTAGGC
>NCBD01000233.1 GCA_002255315.1 Actinobacteria bacterium 21-64-8
GCGAAACACGCTGACAACGTCTCCAAGTCTCGGGTCGAACAGCTAGATGGTTGATTCCACGGGAATTCCCGTGGTGAAGGGGCTCGAGACAGAGAGGTCGAAGTCGGCGGTGCTCAAAAAGGCACCGTCTACCCGGAGGCCACGGTGTACGCCGACCTCGACACTCTCTGCATTGCCGTTTATTGCACAGCCGACGATCTCCTGCCCACCGCTCGGGCCAACGCACGACGACAGGTCACCGACGCCGAGGTGGTCACCCTGTGCGTCGCACAAGCGATCATGGGCATCCCATCGGATCGTCGCTTTCTCGCCCTCGCGCGTCGCCAGCTCGGCCATCTGTTCCCGCATCGACCCGGCCAGTCGGGGTACCACAAGCGCCGACGCGCCCTCGCCGAGACGATCGAGTGGATGATCGGTGTGTTTGCCGGTCGCAGCCCGGGATCCGCTGACCAGTTGCTGCTGATCGACTCGACCCCGGTCGAGTGCGCACGCAGCCGCGAGACCGTCAAACGCTCGGAGCTGGGCGTTGCCGCCGACTACGGCTACTGCGCCAGCCACAGCCGCTTTTTCTGGGGTTTCAGACTGCATGCGATCTTCGCGCCCGACGGCACCCCGCGTGCGCTCACATTGGCCTCGCCCAAACGTGATGAGCGTGAGGTTGGCCTCGAGCTGCTTGCCAGATGTACACGCCATGCAGGCGAGACGCTCGTTGCCGACAAGGGTTATGCCGGGCGCGCGTTTGCGTCGGCGGTCGATACCTTGGGTGCCACGATCGTGCGACCCACACGGCGCGATGAGCCCGGACATGGGCCACATCTGGCCCCGATCCGCCAGAGGATCGAGTCGATCTTTTGGACGTGTAAGGACATCCTCACCCTCGAGCGCCACGGCGCTCGCACCCTCCAAGGCCTGCGCGAGCGCATCGCCCAGCGCTTTTTGTGTCTGGCGGCATGTGTGTGGCTGAACCACCAACTTGGGCGTCCGAGCCGCGCATTGGTCGACTACATCGCCTGAACTCGTGGAATCAATCATCTAGGGTGTCCTCACCTGACTGAAAGGCGCTCAAACAAGCGGCTCTGACGTGACGTCACCCGGATCGACACGTCTCATAATTCCCCACCTTGGTCGCCGCGGGCGTGTCGCTGTCGAGCTGGAACGCGGTGTCCTACAGCAGCGTGACGGTCGGGGCGGCCAACGGCTTCTACCTGCCGGGAAGCACGATGACGACCGTGTCCTACAGCACCGCGCAGATCAACGACGCCT
>NCBD01000234.1 GCA_002255315.1 Actinobacteria bacterium 21-64-8
CTAGATGATTGATTCCACGGCGATCGCCGTGGCGAAGGGGTTTTGTGCGGAGAGGCCGAAGTCGGCGGTGTCTAGAACACCGTCGACCAGGAGGCCACGATGGACGCCGACCTCGACACTCTCTGCACGGTCGTTTATTGCACAGCCGACGATCTCCTGCCGCGCGCCGCGGCAAATGCGCGTCGTGAGGTCACCGACGCCGAGCTCGTCAGCTTGTGCGTGGCGCAGGCGGTCATGGGGATCCCGAGCGACCGCCGGTTCCTGAAGGTCGCCCACAAGCGGCTCGGGCACCTGTTTGGCAAGCTGCCCGCCCAATCGGGGTACCACAAGCGCCGGCGCCGTCTGGCCGACACGATCGAGTGGCTGATGGGGGTCTTCGCGGCCCAGAGTCCAGGGTTCACCGACGATCTGCTGCTCATCGACTCGACCCCGATCGAATGTGCACGTAGCCGCGAGACCGTCACGCGCTCCGCGCTGGGCGAGGCCGCCGGCTATGGCTGGTGCGCCTCGCATTCGCGTTTTTTCTGGGGGTTCAGGTTGCACGCGATCTTCGCCCCCGACGGCACCCCCAGGGCTCTGAGTCTGGCCTCGCCGGGGCGCGACGAGCGCGAGGTGGGCCTCGAGTTGCTGGCGCGTTGTGAGCGATCTGGTGGCGAGACCCTCCTGGGCGATAAGGGCTATGCCGGCCGCGATTTCGCCAACGCTGTCAGTGAGATGCATGCCACGATCGTGCGTCCCCGACGCGCCGACGAGTCCGGCGCCGACGTGCACCTCGCCCCGATCCGCCAGCGGGTTGAGTCGATCTTTTGGACCTGCAAGGACATCCTGACCCTCGAACGCCACGGCGCGCGTACCCTCGCCGGTATCAGGGAGCGCATCCTCCAGCGTTTTCTCGCCCTGGCCGCCTGCATCGTGCTCAATCACCAACTCGGCCGACCAAGCCGTGCGCTGGTCGACTATGTCGCCTGATTCCGTGGAATCAATCATCTAATGGCGGGAGATCAGCTCCGCGTACGCTGATCTCCCGAGCCACCGGCAGGTGAGCACTCCAGTCAGCCGGGCCTTGGAGCCCCACGCCTAGAGCGTGCCCCTGCCGGTCGGCGAGGAGGTTGACGGCTGGTGGGATGGCGTGCCATCTGAGCACTGATCCATTAGGTCGCCGCAGTCTTCTCGGGCTCGGAGCGGGCATGGTCGAATCCGAGGGGAGGCAACAGATGATCTTCGTGGGCGTCGATTGGCCCGAGGCCCACGACGACGTGC
>NCBD01000235.1 GCA_002255315.1 Actinobacteria bacterium 21-64-8
CTCAGTTTGGCCTGCCGTCTTGGGTCGGGCTGCAATACGTGGCTCAAAACTACGCGATGTTGCCAGCTAACGCGGCATCCTTGAACTCGATCAGTCTCGACAGCCTGAACAATTGGCTGAATACCAACGGGTACCGCAACGCGAGCAGCGGGACATTCACCCCCTTGGTTTCGAGTAGCACGGTACCGGCCAATGTTCAGTCTCAATTGACTGCGGCATACGGGGGATAGTGTGGCGAATCTCACGCCGTCCGAGATTGCGCAGTATGCCTATCAAGCGGGATTTCGTGGGGTTCAACTCGTCACAGCGGTGGCGGTGGCTCTGGCGGAGTCGGGCGGAAATCCGCTCGCCACGAACACGGCGGGCAACAGTGCCGGGACGGACCGGGGACTCTTTCAGATCAACTCGTACTATCAGCCACAGGTAACGAGTACATGCGCCTTTGATCCGGCCTGCAACGCTCGGGCGGCATATGCGATATCCTCCAACGGTACCAACTTCACGCCGTGGAGTAGCTACAACAGCGGAGCGTATGCCGGATTCCTCACGGTGGCGAACGGAGCGGTTTCGAGCGTGAGCGGTGTTATTTCGACGATCTCAGCGGCCATCAGCAAGCTATTCAATGCGGTGTTTGGTACCACCATCACGCAAACGTTCGGCTGCACGTCGCTGGGAATCGAGACGCCCTCGTCGTCGTGTCCGTCGGGTTTCACACATCTGGGCGTAGACTATGCCGTCTCAGCGGGTACCCAACTCCCCAGCCTCATCAACGGGACGGTCACTCAGGCGGGCTGGAATCCCAACGGATATGGAAATTCAGTCACCGTGAGCGGGACGAACAGTGCCGGCCAGACGGTCAGCGTGTTATTCGGCCATCTGCAATCAGTCGGTGTCTCAGTCGGCCAGGCGGTCGGGGTCGGGACGGTCTTGGGGTTGTCTGGCTCTACGGGTGTATCCACCGGCCCTCATCTCCACGTCGGCCAGCAGGTAAACGGGCAGTGGGTTGATCCAACCAGCCTGATCAATAGCGTGCTCAGTGGTTCGGCTTCAACTTCAACGAGCGGAGCGGGTCAGAATATCGCGGTCGGTCTGCCGGTGGTCGGCGGGGCGATCTCGGGGATTGGTGATCTGCTCGGGAAGCTCGGGGCGAGCTTGCCGGGGAATATTTGGGGGTCGTTCCTCTCGACACTCGGCGAGAACCTCAAAACCTATTTGACGAGCGGGCTGATACTCGATCCGCTCTTTGTCTATTTCGGCAT
>NCBD01000113.1 GCA_002255315.1 Actinobacteria bacterium 21-64-8
TAGGGCCGTCCACCCGTAGAGGCGACGCCACCGTCGATTGCTACTTCCCCAACGTTGTTCGAGGACCACCGAAGCGGCCGCCACGAGATAGACGTACGCACCGGCGAGGTAGTAAATCTTGGCCCCGGTGGTGACGGCAAAAAATACGAACAAGATCGCGTACGCCCACACCAGCGATCGCCACAGCGACCGACTCGAGCGCCACAGAAACTTGAGACCCCGTATCCACACCCACAGTACGGCGAGACTCGTCATCAAAAGTTGCCCAATGACCCAGTTACCGCTGTTGGCCAATCCACCGTTTTCTTGGTTGAGTCGTCGGGTCATTGCGATGGTGGGCCAACCGTGCGCCGCTTGCCACCAAAGATCGGGTGACGCAAACAGCGCGACGACCAACGCACCGACGAGGAACCACCGATTGAGCACCAGCTTCGACCCACCCGAGATGAGCGCACCAACGGCAATCGCGAGGGCGAGAAAGCCGATGCTGTGCTTGTTGGCTACACCAAGTCCGGTGATGACCCCCGCCACCGTCCAGAGCCGCGTGTTGCCGGTTCGTCCAATTTTTGCCACAACGAGCACCAACGCACTCCACGCCAAGATGTCGATTGGCGTCGTTCCCATGGTGTGACCCGACGCCAACAGCACCGGCATCGACGCCACCGCGACTGCGGAGAAAATCTGCGCTCGCCGAGCCCCGCCGAACTCTCGGGCCAGTAGCGCTCCCACGACGACCGTCGCCGCGACGGCGAGCGCCGACCAAAAACGGATGGCGTAGAGCGAGACGCCGAATAACGAAAGCGAAAGACGCACCAGCAGCGGCGTCACCAGTGGCTGGTCGACGTAGCTCCACTGCAGATGTCGAGCGCAGTCTAAAAAGTAGAGCTCGTCTCGGTGGAATCCATAACTTCCCGCAAGTGCCATTTCCAATGAAAACAGCGCAAGGGCCGTCAGGAGTACCGGCTTTGCCTCGAAGCGCGCAACTTCCCTATCGATGAACGCGTCGTCGACATCAACCACCACGCCGGGTAACTCGTGCGCCGAGTGTGGCGAGTTCGTCATGACGTTGTTCCCAGGAGCGCGTGTGCAACGAACGACGTCGCGATCTCACGACACACCGCGTCATCAAAGCGCGTCGCGTCGTGACCCTCTCGGCGCTTCCACGCACACCAGGCCACCGTTTCCGTAATGATCTGCGCCGTGACGGCGGCGTCAGAAAAGTCCACGAAGTAGCCGCCTCGCGTGCGAAGCGCTACGTACTCCACCAACAGATCGATCTGTTGGCGCCGGCGCCGACCAAAATAGAGCGCTTCTAAGTCAGGAAGGTCGGCCGCGCACTTTTCTATCACTGGCAGTATCCGTGCGAGCGAAGCAACGACGTCGTAGTGCTCAAGGACGACGCCAGCCAATTCGTCTCTGACGTTCTCTGGTGCGTCTCGCGCGATCGCCGAACGCAATACCGGCGTCGTGCCACGCTCCTTGAAACCAACGCGAATGAGTCGCAACGTCTCTTCGAAGGGAGGTGTCGCGACCGGAAGGTTCGAGTCGACGTCCGTCAACCCGAAGCCAGCGGCGATCACGAGGTAAAAGAGCGCTTCCTTACTCTCGACGTAGGTGTAAATCGCACCCGAAGACATTCCCGCGTCGGCGGAGACGTCAGCCATACGAGTACGTCGATAACCCAAGCGGCCAAAGGATGCGGTCGCGACGCTGACGATCTGTTCCAGGCGTTCTGGCGATATCGAGCGAGCCACACGGCCGTTCTATATTAAATGACTCAGTCAGTCAAGTAAGTATCGCTCCGACCAGTGGTGCCTAACGCCCTCGCTCGGTGCCCTCCACCTCGAGATGCGACGAGGCAAGGTGACGTTTGCGCCGTGTCCGGTGCGGACCTAACAGAGCGACCCGTACGTGTCGGGTCTCCTTGTCGAGAGAAACGGGAACAAGGTCAACCAGTCCTCACGTTGGTCAAGGTCGAGATCGGCGACCAACACGGCCGGTTCATCGCGCGGCGCTCGAACCAAGACCCGTCCGTAGGGGTCGGAGATGAACGAACTGCCATAAAAGCTCAGCAGGCCTTCGTGACCGACACGATTCACCACCACCATGAAGGTTCCATTGGCGATGCCGTTGGCCATGATGACGGTGCGCCACAGGGGCTCGGTATCAAAGTCGGGGTGGTCAGGTTCAGAACCAATAGCAGTGGGATAGACGAGCACTTCGGCGCCCGCGAGTGAATAGGCGCGCGCGAGCTCCGGGAACCATTGATCCCAGCAGGTGGGAAATCCCAAACGGCCCTCAGCGAGTTCGACAACGGGAAAGCACTCCGCACCGGCGGGACCGGGGCGAAAGTACTGGTCCTCGTAGTAACCCGCGGTGACGGGAATGTGCAGTTTCCGAGTCCGCGCCAAGAGAGCGCCGTCGGGGGCGACGACGATCGCCGTGTTGTAACCAAGCGTGTCATCATCGCTGATGCGCTCGTAGAGCGAGGCGTGGATAACGACGCCCAACTCGCGCGCAAGTTCACTCGCGAAGTGGCGCGTGGGGCCGTCGTCAATGCTCTCCGCGACGCGTGCGGGCACCGAAGTCGGCTCAACGTCAGCGAAATAGCCCGACAGCGTGAGCTCTTGAAAGCAGATCAGCTGCGCGCCCAATGACGCCGCGATTTCGGCTCCTTCGCGAAGGGCCGTGACGTGAACGTCACGATTGGAATGCCAACGATGCTGCACGGCACCGACGCGCAGTGGTTCGCGGCGTGGTTCGCGCACGCGGGCGGGGGAACTCGTTCTACCGAAGCTGGTGATGGTTAGCATGACCACCATGTTCTCATCAATCGCACGCCGATGAAACGAGCGCACATGCCCGCGGAGTGGGCGCCCCACGAGCGAACCTGGATGGCCTTTCCCCCGCCCAACGCGACCTTCGGCGACGAAGGCTCCTCTACGCTCGAAGCGGCCCGGTCCGCCTGGGCGACGGTCGCGATGACCATCGCGCGCTACGAGCCAGTCACGATGGTCGTCCAGAGTGGACGAGGCGCCGAGGCCGCGTCGTACGTAGGGTCCGGCGTGACGATTGTGGAATCGCCTATTGATGACGCGTGGATTCGCGACAGCGGACCGACCTTCACGCTGTCGAGCGAGGGGCTCGCAGCGACGAACTGGATCTTTAACGGCTGGGGTGCGCAGAGCTGGGCCACCTGGGACAATGACGCGCGACTCGCTCTCGACGTGTCGCGCCGAGCGGGTGCCACGAGCCGCGACTCCGCGCTCACGAACGAAGGCGGGGGCATCCACGTTGACGGACAGGGCACCGTCTTGTTGACCGACACCGTCCAACTCGATCCACAACGAAATCCGGGATGGAGTCGCGAGCAGGTAGAAGCAGAGATCCACTCGCAACTGGGTACGACGCACGCAATCTGGTTACCCCGGGGCCTCACTCGCGACTACGACGACTTTGGCACGCGCGGTCACGTCGACATCGTGGCGACCTTCGTTCGTCCCGGCGTCGTCGCCGCGCACCGTCAACTCGACCCCGCGCACCCTGACTTCGAGGTCACCAACGAACTCGTGGGCCTACTTCGCGCGAGCACTGACGCGTCGGGTCGCGCCCTCGAAGTCGTTGAAATCACCGCCCCTAGCGTGCTCGAGGAGAACGGCGAGTGGACCGATTACTCCTATATCAACCACTACGTGGGCAACGGATTCGTTGTCGTGGGCACCTTCGACGACCCCCACGACGAGGAGGCACTCGCCGCGCTCGCGCGACTCTACCCCGGTCGGCGAATTGAACCAACGGACGGTCGCGCCATCTTCGCCCACGGCGGCGGCGTGCACTGCATCACGCAGCAACAGCCGCGGGTGCCACTGACGACGAGGCCGTAATTATTTCCTTCGTCGAGGGGACCGACGCCG
>NCBD01000006.1 GCA_002255315.1 Actinobacteria bacterium 21-64-8
TCGGACGCGCTTACCTCTGGGGCCTCGCCGCCCACGGCCGCGACCGCGTTCTTGGTGCGGGTGCGAAGCTCGGACTTGACGGCCTTGTTGCGCTCGCGAGCAACCTCGTTCGTCCTGTTACGCTTTATTTGGCTTTTGATATTGGCCACGAAACAACCTCGTTCTCGTCGCGCGTGTCTTCGCGCGGGCCTAGAAATGCTAGCAGAACTCCTCGCGAGCCCCGCGAAGTACCACTCTCAGCGCCCGGTAGCCTTGAGTGACCGTGGCCGCCTCTTTCGTACCCGTCGACTCGACGAAAATTCGTAACCTCAGCATCATTGCCCACATCGACCACGGTAAGTCGACCCTGTCGGACCGAATTCTCGAAATTACCGGGGCGGTCGACCCGCGCCTCATGCGCGCCCAGTACCTCGACTCGATGGACATCGAACGTGAGCGCGGTATCACCATCAAAGCCCAGAACGTGCGCGTGCACTATCACGGGCACATCATTCAACTCATCGACACGCCCGGCCACGTGGACTTCGGCTACGAGGTGTCGCGCTCCTTGGCGGCCTGTGAGGGGGCGGTGCTGCTCGTTGACGCGAGCCAAGGCATTCAGGCCCAGACCCTCGCCAACTGTTACCAGGCCATTGAGAACAACCTTGAGATTGTGGCGGTGCTCAACAAAATCGACCTGCCCGCGGCGGACCCCGAACGCTGCAAGGAAGAACTCGAGCGCGTGCTCGGTATACCCGGTGACGAGATTCTTTCCATCTCCGCCAAGACGGGCGAAGGCGTGGGGGCGCTGCTCGACGCCGTCATCGCTCGTATTCCCGCTCCCCAGGGCGACCCTAACGCCCCCCTTCGCGCGCTCGTCTTTGACTCGAATTACGATCAATACCGCGGCGTAATCAGTTCGATTCGCGTCATCGACGGCACGATGCGCGCGAGTTCGAAGATCCGCATGATGCAGGCCGGCCAGAACCACGACATCGAAGAACTCGGTGTGCGCACGCCCGACATGATCAAAGTCGACGAACTCGGCCCCGGCGAAGTGGGCTACGTCGTCGCGGGTATTAAGGACGTGGGCGGCGCGCGTTCGGGCGAGACCATCACCGACGCCGTCAAACCCGCGCCGCTACCCCTCGATGGATACCTTGACCCCAAACCGATGGTCTTTTGTGGGATCTACCCCATTGACGGGGACGACTTGGGGGACCTGCGCGACTCGCTCGACAAGCTCAAGTTGAATGACGCGTCGATCACCTACGAGCCCGAGACGAGTCACGCGCTGGGTTTTGGTTTTCGCTGTGGGTTTTTGGGACTGTTACACATGGAGATCGTGCGTGAGCGCCTCGAGCGTGAGTTCAACCTCGACATCATCGCGACCGCCCCCTCGGTGGTCTACCGCGCGTACCTCACCGACGGTAGCGAACTTCAAGTCGACAACCCGACCGAACTTCCCGAGAGCAGCCGTATCGATCACATCGACGAACCCATGCTCGATATCTCAATTTTGACCCCCGCCGAATACTTAGGTGCCGTTATGGATCTCTGCCAGAGTCGTCGCGCCGAGATGATCAAGATGGAGTATCTCTCGACCGAACGCGTCGAGTTGCGCTACCGCGTGCCACGCGCCGAAGTGGTCATCGACTTTTTTGACGCGCTGAAGAGTCGCACGAAGGGTTACGCGAGCCTCGACTACGAGCCCAGTGGCTACATCACTTCGAACCTCGTGCGCGTGGACCTGCTGATTAACCACGAAGCGGTCGACGCCTTTTCGACCATCGTTCATAAGGACAACGCCGATCTCTACGGGCGCAAGATGGCCGAACGACTGAAGGAACTCATTCCCCGTCAAATGTTCGACGTGCCGATTCAGGCGGCGGTCGGGGGGCGCATTATTTCGCGCGAGACCGTCAAGGCCCGTCGAAAGGACGTCCTCGCCAAGTGTTACGGCGGTGACATCACGCGTAAGCGCAAACTCCTCGAGAAGCAAAAAGAGGGCAAGAAGCGCATGAAGAACCTCGGGCGCGTCGAAGTGCCCCAAGAGGCATTTGTCGCGGCACTCAAACTCGAGGACTGAGTTAATACCCCGTCTCGCCGTCGATTAATTCGCGCAGAATATCGGCGTGCCCCAAATGACGGGCGTACTCTTCGATGAGGTGGACGTAGATCCAGCGGAGATCGACGTCGTCGTCCTTACGACGGCGCTGGGCGAGGCTGTCGAGATCAGCGTTCGTGGCGACGTTTCGCGACTGTTGCACGGTCACGTGAAAGAGAGCAAAGACGTCCGATGCGGACATCGACTCGAGCTCCGTGAAGTCGTCGTCGGAGTGTCGAGTGAAGCTCTTGAAGTGCGGACTCACGTCGAGGCCGGCGTAGCAGTAACTGAACCAATACTGCTCGACGTGAATCAGGTGGCGAACGAGTCCGAGCAAGCTGAGTAGGGAACCCATCACCGGGCGCTCAGCGAGTTGGATTTCGTCGAGTCCGCTGCACTTAACGAGCAGTGAGTCGCGCTGAAAGTCGAGCCAGGCTTCGAGTTGGGCGTGCTCGGGGCCGCGTAACGCCAGGTCACGATTGTCAGCAAAGGTGAAGAGCACCCGCGAACTCTAGCGGTGAGACGTGGCTAGCACTCGGTAGAATCGAGTGCTAATAAAGGAGGAGCTATGGCCAAGCGCACCAACGTGGTGAACGCGAACGACGACCTCGACACTCGAAAAGCGACGATTCTCGAAGCCGTCGTCACCGAGCACATCGACACGGCCCAACCCGTGGGCTCTTCGTCGGTGCTCCAGAGCGCGGAGCTCGACGTGTCGCCGGCCACCGTGCGCAGTGAAATGGTAGCCCTCGAGCGCGAGGGCTACCTCGTCCAACCCCACACGTCGGCGGGGCGCGTGCCGACCGACAAGGGCTATCGCTACTTCGTCGACCACCTAGAAGCGGGCACCTTGGGCCGCGCCCAGCAAGAGCAAATCAAGGAGTTCTTCGCCCGCGTGCGCGGTGAAGTCGAAGACGTCCTCGAACAGACCTCGACGCTGCTCAGTCAGCTCACGAGTTACACCTCGGTCGTGGTGAACTCGCCGCACGGTCACCCGACTGTCTTGAGCGTGCAACTCGTGAATCTCGACGCGCGCCATCACCTCTTAGTGACCATTTTTTCAGACGGCACTGTCGTCAAGAACTCCATTCAGGCGACCTTTGACGCCACGCACAGCGACGTCGCTGAAGCCTCCAAACAACTCAACGCCCTCTTAATTGGTACGACGCTCGAGAGTCGAGTGCAGGTGCCCTCGCGCAATGATTCGGTCGCGCGACTCGTGCGCGAGTCAGTCGCGGGTCTGCACGCCGATCAACCCACCATCGACGACGATCAGGTCTTCATTGGCGGTTCGTCGCGGGTGGCGGAGTCTTTTGACGGCGTCGAAACGGTGCGCAAGGTACTCTCCATTCTCGAACAAGAGCTGCTCGTGGTCTCACTCGTCGAAGACATCTTGGCCAAGGGACTTTCGGTCGCCATTGGTTCCGAGCACGGCTTCGAGGCGCTGAGTTCGTGCGCGGTGATTGTCGCGCCGGTGAGCATCGACGGCGAGCCGGTCGGAGCGGTGGGACTCTTGGGGCCCACGCGGATGAAGTATCCCGAGGCGATGGCCGCCGCGGAAGCGGTCAGCCAGCACCTCACGCGCCACTTCACGGTAGGTGGCGAACGTGGCTAGTGCGAATCTCTACGAGGTGCTCGAAGTTGACGCGAGCGCCAGCCAAGAAGAGTTGAAAAAGGCGTATCGACGTCTGGCGCGCCAACTGCACCCCGACGCCAACCCCGGTGACCCGAGCGCCGAGGCGCGTTTTAAGGAGGTCTCCCAGGCGTACGAGATTCTTTCGGATCCCGATCGTCGAGCCAACTACGACCGCTTCGGTCAAGACGTTGGCGCGGGCGCGCAGGGCAATCCCTTTGGCGCCGGATCGGTCCAGGACATCTTCGACATGTTCTTTGGCGGCATGGGGGGCCACGGGGGAGGGCGTCGAGGCCCACAACCAGGTCCCGACGCCGAGGTCTCTCTCGAGATCACCCTCGAAGAGGCGGCCTTTGGCGCGACGCGCGAGATGACGATTACCCTGCCGCTGCGCTGCGAGACCTGTGAGGGTTCGGGCGCCGCACCCGGTACCGCGCCGGTGAACTGTCTCGAGTGCGCCGGCACGGGCGAGGTGCGTCGAGTTCGCAACTCAATCCTCGGTCAGATGGTTACTTCGAGTGTCTGCACGCGCTGCAACGGACTGGGTACGCGCGTGGAGAGCCCGTGCGCGGACTGCCGCGGTGAAGGACGGCGCAATCAAAGTACGACCCTGTCGATCCACGTGCCCGCGGGCGTCGAGGACGGTTCGACGATGCGACTCGCCGATCGGGGCCCCGCGGGCCCGCGCGGTGGCGCGAACGGCCGACTCTTCGTGCACCTGTCGGTCATTGCCGACGAGCGCTTTGAGCGCCACGGAGACGATCTTCACCACCAAGCCCACGTCACCTTCACCCAAGCGGCACTCGGTACGACGATTAACGTGCCGACGCTTCAGGGCAGCTACGAGCTCGAGATTGACGCGGGGAGTCAAAACGGGACCGTGCATCGCGTGCGCCACGAAGGCGTCGAGCACCTCCACGGGCGCGGGCGCGGGGATCTCTACGTACACCTCGTCGTGGACGTGCCGAGCGAACTTGACGAGGCCAGTGAGGCGTTGTTGCGTCAGTTAGCCGCGTTGCGCGGTGAGCACGTGCACGAGGCCGCGCCGGCGGGACTCTTTCATCGTCGCAAGGCCAAAAAGTGACCCAGCTCGAGTGGTCGCGTCGTGTCGGGGCCCTCGGACAGTTCAAAGTCGCCGACGTCGCGAATCCCGTGCTCGACGCTCCCGCGCGCCACCATTTGCTCGACGTACTGCGCGCCAGTGATGGCGAAGAGGTCGTCGTCACCGATGGCCGGGGCCACTGGGCGATGGCGGGCGTGAGCGCCGGTGCGCTACTGCGCAGCAGCGACGTCGCGCTCGATGCGCCGCTGCCCGAGACGACGGTCTACCTCGCGCCCCTCAAGGGCGAGCGAAGTGAGTGGGCCATCGCTAAATTGACCGAACTGGGCGTCGCGCGCGTGGTACCGCTGTTGAGCGAGCGCCTGGCGACGAAGTTTCGCGGCGAAACGCGAACCAAGATCTTGCAACGCTGGCGACGCATCAGCGAAGAAGCCTGTGCGCAGAGTCGCCGCACGTATGACCTGATACTCGAGGCGCCCGTTGACGTCGACCACGTGCCCGCGCACGTCGCGGTCGCGGACTTTGGCGGCGCGGGCGACTGGCTCGGGGTTCGCGCCGTCGCCATTGGTCCCGAGGGCGGCTTTTCGAGTGACGAGTGGGGCGCCGAGCGGCGTCGAGTGAGCCTTGGACCGACCGTCTTGCGTGCGGAAACGGCGGCCGTCGTCGCCGGGGCCCTCGTCGCCTTTGGGGCGGGCGATTGGGGCTTTTCGCTCGCCGGTGGGACCGATGAGTAATGATGGCTGCAGTAGATGAGTGACTGCCTGTTCTGTAAAATTGTCGCGGGGGACATCCCCTCGAAGGCCGTCGCCGAGAGCGAGACGGCCTACGCCTTTTACGACATCGCGCCTCAGGCGCCGGTGCACGTGCTCGTGATCCCGAAAATCCACGTTACGAGCGCCGACGAGATCGACCCCTCCCACGGCGGCATGGTCGACGAGATGATGCTCCTCGCCCAGCGCGTTGCCGACCTCGAGGGCGTGCGCGAGAGCGGTTACCGGTTGGTCTTTAACGTGGGCGCCGACGCGCAGATGACGGTTCCGCACCTGCACATGCATCTTCTCGGCGGACGCCGACTCGACTGGCCCCCCGGATGAGTTTCGACGCCTCTGCCGACGCCGCGTTAACGGCGACTACCTTCGTGCCGAATACGCATCTCATGGCGGGACTCTTGGGTTCGCGTGACGAGCATTTGCGCGTCGTTGAACGTGCGTATCCGGCGTCGAAGATTCGCGTCCAGGGCAATCGCATCTCGGTCGAAGGCCCTGACGCCGCGCGCGTACTGCGACTCTTTGACGAACTCGTCCTCGTCCTCGAAGCCGGCCAGAGCCTCGACGCGACGAAGATTGAACGCACGATTGACATGGTCGCCGACGACCTTCGCCCGAGCGAAGTGCTAAAGCACGAGGTCGTGCGCGGCGCGAAGGGCAAAGCCATTCGACCCACGACCGCGGGCCAGAAGCGCTACACCGACGCGATCGACACCTCGATCGTGACCTTTGGCATCGGACCCGCCGGCACCGGCAAGAGTTACCTCGCCGTCGCCCAAGCCGTCCAGGCGCTTCACCGCCGCCAAGTCCAGCGCATCGTCTTGACGCGTCCCGCTGTCGAAGCCGGTGAGAACCTCGGGTTCTTGCCCGGTGACCTCATGGCCAAAGTTGACCCCTATCTTCGCCCGCTCTACGACGCGCTCTACGACATGGTGGGCCCCGACGGCGCCCAGCGTCTCATCGCGAACGGCACCATTGAAGTGGCGCCGCTCGCGTTCATGCGAGGTCGCACGCTCAACGACTCGTTCATCATCTTGGACGAGGCACAAAACACGACGCCCGAACAGATGAAGATGTTTCTGACGCGCATTGGTCAAAACTCGCGGGCCGTCGTCACCGGCGACGTCACCCAGATCGACCTCAACGGTAAGCGCAGCGGTCTCGTGAACCTCGAATCGATACTCGGGGCAATCGACGGGGTGAGTTTCATTTACCTGAGCGCGAAGGACGTCGTGCGTCACCGTATCGTCGCCGACATTGTCGCCGCCTACGAGGTCCACTCCTCGTGATTGATATCTACGCCGCCGACGAGCAGAGCGAGCACGCGATTGATCTGGATCGCTGGGTCGCGCTCGCGCGCGGGGCCCTCGTCGACGAAGGGGTGCGTGGACTTGCCGAAGTGTCGCTGATCTTCGCCGACGAACCCACCATTGCCGATCTCAACCAGCAGTTCTTGGGCAAGACCGGACCGACGGACGTCTTGAGTTTTCCCATTGACGCCGAGCCCGATCCTTCGGGGAGGGTGCCCGACGCGGGCGGCAGTGGTCCCGGCGATCCTCCGACGCCCGAGATGCCCCAACTGATCGGCGACGTCGTGATCTGTCCCGCGGTCGCCGCGCGCAACGCCCTCGAGCACGAAGTCACCTTCGACGACGAAGTGGCACTGCTCGTCGTGCACGGCGTGTTGCACCTACTGGGGTGGGACCACGTTATTGACGCTGAAGCCGAGCGGATGGAGGCACGTGAACGAGAACTCCTCGCGCGTCACTATCGGTCGACCGCCCCGTGATTGGCGTTCTCTGGTCCTCGGGTGACACCGCGCTCGCGATCAGCGTCGCGATACTGCTGACGCTTTCGGGATTTTTCGCCATGGCCGAAACGGCGCTGACGCGCACGAATAAGTCACGCGCGCGCTCCCTGCGCGATCAGGGACGAAGGGGCGCCAAAGCGCTCGTCGCGCTGACCGAGTCGCCCGAGCGGTTTTTGAATCCGCTCTTGTTACTGATTTTGGTGTGCCAGTTAGTCTCGGCGACGATGGTCGGGGTGCTCGCGGGCCACCTCTTTGGCGCCGCGGGAGTCTTCGTCGCCACCGCCCTTGAGGTCGTCATCATCTTCGTGGCCTTTGAGGCCATTCCGAAGAACTACGCGGTCCAGCACCAAGACGAAGCCGCCTTGCTGAGTGCGCCGGTCGTGGGTCGACTGCTCGCCTTTGCCCCGATTCGCTTACTCTCGGGCGTCCTCTTGACGGTCGCCGACGCGGTCATTCGCATGGTCGGGGGGGCCGGGTCGACGTCGCGCATGACCGAGTCGGAGATTCTCGCCATGGCCGACGTGGCCCACGAGGACCTCGCGATTGCGTCTGACGAGCGAAACTTTATTCATTCGGTGATTGAGTTTGGCGACACGATCGTGCGCGAAGTGATGGTGCCGCGCATTGACATCGTCGACGTCGCCGCGGGCGCGACGGTGCGCGCCGCGCTCGATCTCGCCATTGAGACGGGGCGATCGCGCATCCCGGTGCTCGGCGAAGGCGTCGACGACGTCGTGGGCATGGTGAATCTGCGCCACTTGGCGCGACTCGTCGCGAACGGTCAAGGCGACGAGCTCGTCGACGTACACATGGGCGAGGCCTCATTCGTGCCCGAGACTAAGCGGGTAGCGTCGCTGTTGAACGAGATTCGCAACTCCAAAGTTCACCTCTTCGTCGTCGTCGACGAGTACGGGGGTACGGCGGGACTCGTGACTCTCGAGGACGTCCTCGAAGAGTTGGTCGGTGAGATCACGGACGAATCCGATCCCAGCGTGGACGAGATCGACGAGGACCGGACCATCGAAGAGGGCATTGAACTCTCGGGCCGGCTCAATATCGACGACGCGAACGAAGAGTTCGGCCTCGCGCTCGAAAAAGATGGCTGGGATACCGTGGGCGGCCTGGTGCTCGACCTCGCGGGCGGCGTGCCCGAAGTCGGCGACGTCTACGCCACGCACCACTATCGCTTGACGGTCATGCGCATGGAGGGACGGCGCATCGAAACGGTCCTGGTCGAGCCGCGCGCCGATGATCCGGACGAGTCGTGACGCGCTCGGGACTGGTGTCGATTCTCGGGCGGCCCAACGTTGGTAAGTCAACCCTGCTCAACCAGATCGTGGGCACCAAGGTCTCGATCACCGCGTCCACGCCCCACACCACCCGCCAGGCGATTCGTGGCGTGGTGACCGAAAACGGTGTCCAAGTGATTTTTATTGACACCCCCGGGCTGCACCGGGCGAAGACTTCGCTCGGTGGTCGCTTGAACGAGACGGCGCGCGCGGCCAGTGACGGCGTCGACGTGGTCGTGGCGATGGTCGAGGCCACCTCGGCGATCGGGCCCGGCGATCGCCTCGCGATTTCGACGATGCTTCAACACGCCCGCGGCGAACACGCAGCGATCCCGCTCGTGCTGGTGAACAAGATGGACAAGGTGGCGCGCGAGAAGGTCGCCCAACAACTCTTGAACGTGAGCGACGCGGTCGCCGAAGTTGCCACCGCCATGGGCCAGCCCCAGCTCATCGACGTCGTGGAGTACTTTCCCGTGTCGGCGCGCACCGGCGAGGGGGCGGCGGCCCTGCTCGCGTACCTGCAAAACCTCATGCCCGAAGGTCCCTACCTGTTTCCCGAAGACGAGGTCTCTGACGTGCCCGAAGCGATGTGGATCGCCGAGCTCGTGCGCGAGCAACTCGTGCGAAAGACCAAGCAGGAGTTACCCCACTCCATCCACTGTCGCGTTACCGAGTTCGCGTGGCCCCACGTGACCGTCGAGATTCTGGTCGAGCGCGATAGTCAAAAGGGCATGGTGATTGGTAAGGGTGGCCAGCTCTTAAAAGACGTCGGCATCGCGGCGCGTCGCCAACTGCCAGAAGGCTGTTACTTAGAGTTACGCGTGTCGGTCGAACCCGGCTGGCAAAAGCGCAACGACGCCCTAGATCGATTCGGGTATTAGGACCACGTTGGCGCGGTGACGGCGCCACGACAACAGACCTACGAACGTCGCGAGGCCGAGGGTGGCGACGCCGAGCACGGCCACGGGTGCGCCGACGTACTTCAGGCCACTGAGTAACACCGTCGCCGTGATGACCAGGCGCAAGAGGTAACCGTTCGAGCGCGACGACAGCAATGAGCCCACGATCACCATTGGCACCGAGCCCACGACGATCGAGGTCGTGAGCAAGAAGTTCACGTGATTAAAGAGCAGTGTGCCGAGCGTCGCACTCAGGGTGAGGGGCACCGACTGTGCGAGATCGGTGCCGACCAGTTGGTCGTTGCGAATGGTGGGGTAGAGCACGAGCAGCAGAACCACGATCAGTGAGCCCGCACCGACCGAGGTCAGGCCCACCATGAAGCCACCCAGTGCACCCACGAGCGTCGTCGCGGTCCGTTTGGCGACGAGCTCGCGACTCGTCACGTGGGTCTGGCGTAGCGCGCGCGCGAGGATCGAGACGGCGCCCACGATCAGCGCCACGCCGAGCAGAACTTGAAGTAGGTGCTCGTGCGTAGGAGAGTGACCGAGTCGTGACAACACGTAGGTGCCGGCAAAGGCGCCCGGCAGCGATCCATAACAGAGCGCACGCACGAGTTCGCCGTTGACGTTGTGGCGTTTCCAGTGCACCACCACGCCCGCGGGTTTCATGAAGAGCGCCGCCACGAGGTCCGACGTGATGGCGGCACTCGGCGCGACGCCAAAGAGCAAGACGAGCATGGGCGTCATGAGAGCCCCGCCACCAACCCCGGTCAGCCCGACGAGCAGCCCTACGACGGCACTCGCGAGCATGAGGGCGAAATCGAGGTGCACGGGACTCCTTAGTCAATTAAATCTAGTAAAATAGTAGTATATTGTACGAGAACGGTATGACGAGGGTTTTTACGATGAGGTCGACGTTTGTTCGTCGCGCAGCTCGGTGAGAAAACCGACGACGACGGCCTTGTCGCGCGTGCGCTTCATCGGCGGCAGTGCACGAAACATGGTGGCGCGGTAGTTGGCGGTGGCGAGGCGCGTGTCGAGCACGGCGACGACGCCTCGATCGGTGGCGCTACGAATGAGCCGGCCTACGCCCTGGGCAAGGAGCATCGTTGCGCGGGGCAGGTCGACGTCGTAGAAGGGATTCGCGGCGCGCTCGCGGCGCGCTTCGGCGAGCGGGTCGTTCGGCACCGTAAAGGGCAAACGGTCGATCGTGACCAGGCTCAGTGAGTGACCCGGTACGTCGACGCCCTGCCAGAAACTCGTGACCGCGAAGAGGCTCGCTTCGTCGTCGCGTCGAAATTCGTCGATCAGGCGCTTGCGCGAGAGCCCGCCTTGTACGAGCACGGGAGTGTCGAGTCGCGGCGCGACCGCTTCGGCGACGCGCGCCATGACGGTACGGTTGGTAAAGAGCGCGAGGGTGCGCCCACCGGCGGCGGTGATGAGATCGATGAGTTCGTCGATAATGGCTGGTTCCGCGCGTTCGTCGTTACGCGCCGGCAGGTGCGCGGGCACGTAGAGCAAGGCGTGGTGCTGATAGTCAAAGGGACTCTCGACGCGCTCGACGAGTTGCTCGCCGAGGCCGAGCTGGCGCGGGAGGGCGTCGGGAATCGTGGCGCTCGTGAGTACGGCGCTGACGTGGCTCCACAGGTCGTCGGCGAGTCGAGGGCCCACGTCGACGAGCGACAGTTCGAGGTCGACGTCGTGGCTGCGCTTCGCGAGGAAGAGCAACTCTTCGTCGCGCACGCGGTGTAGACGCTCGAGATCATTGAGCACGTGCACGGCCGGTCCGAGGACGCGCGCCTTGCGGGCCTCTTCGTCGGCCGAGCTCGTGGGAAATTCGCGCACACGTTCGACGAGGGTAGTCATGAGTTCACTGACGCGCGCGAGAGCGAGCGCGGCCGCTTCGTCCAGTCCGCGCAGCACACCCGTCGCGAACTGTTCTTCGAGGACGTTCGCGAGTCGTTTAATCGCGGCGTCGAGATCATCGTGGAGCTCTCGTTTGCTCGCGCCGAGCAGAGTGCGACTGAGAGAGAGCACCCCGTAGAGTCGCGTGGCGTTGAGCGACGTGCCGAGCAACGTAGCAAAGATGTCACGGATTTCGTGCGCTTCGTCAAAGACCACGTATTCGTGGGCGGGCAGAAGCATCGAGCCCGACGCGAGATGACTCGCGTAGAGGTGGGCGTTCACGATGACAATTTGACTTTCACTGGCGCGGTCGCGGGCGAGTTCGGTGAAGCAGTGGGCACCTTGGGGGCACTTCGCACGCGTCAAGCACTCTTGAGGGGTCACGGACAAGGCGCGCCACGCACGCGGATCGACCTCGAAACTCAGTTCGTCGCGGTCGCCGGTGTCGGTCTCGTCCATCCAGCGAAGTAGACGTTTGGTTTGATCAGTCACGGTTTTGGGCGCGTCGCTGCCGTCATCCAAGCTCAGCTGCGCGCCGCCACTGACTTGGTGGGCGCGATTGCGACAGAGATAATTCTGGCGACCCTTCAAGACCGCGACCTTCAGCGAGGCGAGGTGGTGGCGTAGTTGCGGTGCGTCGTTCGCGGCCAGTTGGTCTTGGAGGTTCTTGGTCGCGGTCGCGATGACGACACGCTCGCCGCTCAGCGCGGCGGGGATGAGGTACGCGAGCGACTTACCCACGCCAGTGCCCGCTTGAATCACGAGGGTGCGCCGCTCGCTCAGGGCACTGGCCACCGCCTGGATCATGACGCGCTGACCTTCACGATGCTCGCCGCCACCGGGCAGATCGCTCGTGACGCGTTCGAGCAAGGTCATCGCCGCCTCAACGTCGATGGTGACCTCGTCGTCGTGGAGTTGCACGCCACGCTCGTCGCCGACGTCGAGGTCGGGCGCCTCGTCGTCGGGATCAAAACTCTTCACCCGACGACTGTAGAGGCGCGTCGCGCGTAGGTTGAACTCGCTAGGCGTTCACTTGGTAGGTCACGCTCACCCGCACGGTGACGCTTTGGGTGCCGGGGAGCAATCTCGTCTGGGTCGCCGCGCCCGACGTCGCGAAGGCACCAGGGAAGAAGGGGTACGGCGCCGGTGAGGACTGATTTTCTTGGTCGACAATCTTTAACGGTGCTCCGAGCGTAACGTCGCCGGCCCGGGCGAGGCTGGCCGCCGCCGCGTGCGCCGCCTTCATCGCTTTGGTTCGCGCACTCGCGAGCGCGCGCGATTGATCAGACTGCGAGAACGAGACACCGTTAAACGAGACGCCATTGCCCACCGCCGCGACCGCCGCGTCAATCGCGCCACCGGCCTTGGCAATATTGTGCATCGTCACCTCCAAGGTATCCGAGACGTTAAAACCCGTCAGGTTGCCATTTTGATCGGTCATTTGATAGATGTTGAAATTGCTCGTCTGGAGATTCTTTTTTGTGGCACCCTGAGCCAGGAGTGCGCGCTCGAGCGACTTGACGCGAAGGTTGTTCACCTTGAGCGCCTCAGTCGCCTGGTTGCGCACGGTCGTCACGCCCAGTTGAAAGGTGACGGTGTCGGGCGCGCCCGTCACGGTGCCCGAACCAGTCACGTTTAAGGTTCGCGTGGGCGACGACGAGGCCGAGGCGTGCGAGGCGACGACGAGTGAGATCGCGGCGAGCACGACCGCGACGACTGCGGTGAGGGCCAGCAGGTCCCGAGCGGGCCTCGAGCGCGGGCCCGGGCGGTGAGCGGATTCGGTCATGGTGCTCCTTCATCGTGAGCGAGGCGGCTCTCATATCGACACTGTGCGCCAGTGTCTGTTTCTTACGGGAATCTTGACTGGGGCCCAAAAGTGGCGTGACGGGGGCGAACTAGTTTTGACGTGTGCCCGATCCACGTCCCGTGACGCCCCCTGGTTCGATTGAGCGCGCCTCGGTCCCGGCGCACGTGGCGATTGTCATGGACGGCAACGGCCGCTGGGCCCAGCGTCAGGGCCTGCCGCGTACTGAAGGTCATGGCGCTGGTGAGAAGGCGCTCGTGGACACCACTTATGGCGCCTTGAGCCTCGGGGTAAAGACCTTGACCGTCTACGCCTTTTCGACGGAAAACTGGCGCCGTCCAGTCGATGAGGTGCGCTACTTGATGAACTTCAACAAGGGGCTCTTGGAGCGGCGTCAGCACGAACTTCACGAACAAGGCGTGCGCATCACCTTTTCGGGTCGACGTGAGTGGCGCGTACCTCGTGGGGTCGCCAAGCGCATGGACGAAGCCTCCGAGTTGACGAAGAAGAACAAAAAGATGACACTGAATATCGCCTTTAACTACGGGGGGCGCGCTGAGATCGTCGACGCCGTGCGCGCGATGTTTCGCGACGGCCTCGAAGCGAAAGACGTCGACGAGGCGGCGATTCGTCGCCGCCTGTACCATCCCGAACTGGCCGATCCTGACCTCATCGTGCGTACCTCGGGTGAGTACCGGATCTCGAACTTCTTGTTGTGGGAGATGGCGTACTCCGAGCTCGTTTTTACCGACGTGCTGTGGCCCGACTTTCGACGCGAAGATCTCTTCGGCGCGATCGAGGAGTACCAGCGGCGCGAACGCCGTTTTGGGGGACTCGATAAGTGAGCGTGCGCCGAATCACGGCCGTGGTGCTCCTCGCGCTCTATCTCTTGTTGTGGGCCCTCGCCCTGTCGGGTGCGACGAGTCTCATCGAGCCGCTCGTGATTCCCCTAGCCCTCGCGGTTATGGTGGCCCTGGGCGTGGTCTTGAATCGTTACCTCGGTCTCACCCCGCGCAAGCAACACTTCCAAGAGCGTGACGATGAGCGAGAATCGTGAAGGAGTTCCGCGACGACGCGGTGGTGCTGCGCACCTATAAATCGGGCGAGGCAGACCGCATCGTGGTGCTGTACACCAGAGCCCACGGTAAGGTTCGCGTACTGGCGAAGGGGGCGCGAAAGTCGTCGAGCCGACTAGGTGCCACGCTCGAGACCTTGGGGTACGTCCGCGTCGATCTCGTGAAGTCGCGCGGAGCGTTCTATATTGCGCGCCACGTCGCACACCTTGATTCACTGCGCACGCTGCGCGACTCCTACACGCGCATCAGCGCGGGCTACGCGGTCGTCGAGGCGGTCGACGCGATTCCCTCCGAGGAGACGCCCGACGGCGAGTGACGCGCTGAGGCTTCTGCGGCGCATCACGGGGGGCCAACTCGCTGAGGTCCTGAGCGAAGCCGCTCCCGCGGGATCGGGTGACGTGATGGCTCTCGCCCAAGAGGCGATTGAAAATCACTTCGGACGCCGCCTTCGTGCTCCCGGCGCGACGGCGCCGAGTGCGCCGCTGCTTGACCATTAGGGTGCGCGTCGTGGCGAAAGACTAGTGGTGAGGGCCCCGAGCATTTTCTGGTTTCGACGCGACCTGCGGGTGAGCGATCACCCCGCGCTGCTCGAAGCGTGTCGACGCGGTGAGGGGCGTGTCGCGGCGCTCTTTATTCTCGATGACGCGCTGCTCGCGGCGACGGGACTGACACGGGCGCTCTATCTTCGCGACACCCTCCAGGCGCTGCGCGACGAACTCGGCGGGGGGCTCCTTGTCCGCCGTGGCGACCCCGCGCGGGTGCTCGTGGGGCTGGCGCGCGAATGCGGCGCGAGCGAGGTCTTGGCGACCCAGGACTACTCACCGCGGGGACGCGCGCGCGACGAGCGTGTCGCGAGCACGCTGGGCGAAGCGGGCCTCACGCTGACCTTGCTCGATTCGCCCTACGTCGTTCCTCCGGGCGTTGTCCGCACCCAGAGCGGCGCGCCTTGCCGGGTCTTTCGTGGCTTCGCGCGCGGCTGGAACGCCGAGCACCACCCGGCACCCTTTGACGAGCCCGGGAGCGTCTCGTGGGAACGTCTCGACACCCTCGAGCCCGACGCCGTCGTCGCGAGCGCCCAACGTCACGCACCCTGGTACTTCGGGGACCTGGCGACGATGACGCCCGCGGACGTGGGTCCCGCGGGTGAGCGCGCGGCCCACGCGCGCCTCGAGGACTTTGT
>NCBD01000007.1 GCA_002255315.1 Actinobacteria bacterium 21-64-8
CTTGGCGCGTTGGAGGGTGACCGAGTTGCAACGTTGGCCTTCCTCGCCGAAGATCACGAACTTTTCGATGACGCGGTAGCGGCGAAAACGACTCTCCTGGCGACGACGGCAATGATGTCACTCGCCGTGGGTGATTTGCGACGCGCCTACGCCGACGCCCACGAAGCAGTGCTCCTGGACCCCTTTGGCATTAATAGTTCGGCGGTGTTGAATATCGAGGCGCGCGCCGCCCTGTGGCTCGGCGATCTTGACGCCCTGCGCGAAGCGCGCGAAGCGATGAACCGACTGCGCGGGCGCACAATAGTGGCTCTACGGCGCAACGCGGACGCCGGCATCGCGGCGCTCGAAGGGCGACCTGACGAAGCCGCGCAGATCTATCAAGAAGCGCTGGAGCGTTGGAGCAATCTCGAAGCACCTTTTGAAATCGCGATGTGCGAGTTAGATATGGTGAAAGTCCTGGGGCCCGAGCACCCTGACGCAATTGTGGCCAAAGACGCCCGCGATCTGTTCACGACTATGGGTGCTCGAGCCTTCCTGGCGATGCTCGACGACGTGTGCGGTGTCACGCCCCAGTAAGGGCACGACACTGAGCGGTACGCCAACCTCTGGCAGGATAGTCCTGTGACAAATCGTCCCCTTACTTCGACGTCGCAATCTCGACGACTCGTACCTTTTGTTCTTTTGTTCGTGCTGGTGGTCGGCTCCGGCGTCGCGGCGCTCACGTCAAATCGGACGGTTCCCGTCTCGACCATCGGACCCGAGGGCGTTGCAATGACCAACGCGCCGCTACTCACCTCCGCGTCGAGTTCAGCGACGGGTGCGCCCGTGGACGGAGTGACGTGTCGCACTGAGAAAAATGAAGTGGTCAAGTACCACGTGCACGTGCACCTCGCGATATTCGTTCATGGCGTCCAAAAAAGCGTGCCCGGCGGCGTCGGTATTACCAAGCCGTACCTCACTGAACATTTGAGTTCCGGCACGTTCATCGACGTTGGAATTTACGACTGCTTGTACTGGCTGCATACGCACGTGGCCGATGGCATCATTCACGTCGAGTCGCCGACGAAGCAGTCCTTTACGCTGGGGCAGTTTTTTGACGTCTGGCGTCAACCGCTGTCGAGCAACCAAGTGGGGCCGGCTCACGGCAAGGTCGTCGTCTATTCCAACGGCCGTCTCATGACGGGCAATCCCCGCAACGTTCTCTTGCCGCCGGGCGGCGACCTACAAATCGACGTCGGCTCCCCGATCGTCGCGTTCCAACCTTTTACGTTTCACGTGACGGGCCTTTGTGGTCAAGGCACATCGGGTTGCGCCGCGCCCACGAAGAAGTAACGCGAGACCCCACCGCGCGACCTCCTCTACACTCGGCGCGTGAGCCAACCGCTTCGAAACGACGACCCATCGCTTCGTCACGCCTGGCACCCGCTGTGTCGATCGAGCGACGTCGCCACGACGCCCCGGTCCGAAGGATTGCTCGGCGAGTCGTGGGTACTGTGGCGTGATCCCACGGGTGAAGTACGCGCCTTTCGCGACCAGTGTCCTCACCGCCTCGCTCCCCTTTCGCTCGGCCAGTGCGAGTTATCGGGCATTCGCTGCGGCTATCACGGGTGGCGCTTCGACGAATCGGGTCAGTGTGTCGAAATTCCGGCGTTGGGCCACGACGCGGTCATTCCCCCTCGAGCCCGACTCAGCGCACCGGCCGGTGTGATGGAGTCCCACGGCATGGTCTTTCTCGCTCCCGAAACACCGGTCTCACCTCGTCCGTCGCTCAGCGTTGACGGCGACACGTCGTTCACTCGAGGCGACCTACCCGTGCTGCGCTCACGCGCCTGCGCGGGGCTACTCGCCGACAACTTTCTTGACGTGGCGCACTTTCCCTTCGTGCACGCCAAGACCTTTGGCGCAGACGAGGAGCGCGAAGTGCCGCCGTATCACGTTGAGCGAGACGGCTTGACGTTTAGCGCGAGCTACGAGCACGACTTCGCCAACCGAGAAGATCCCGCCGTCGCGTCAGGGCTACGTCCGCTGATTCAGCGACGTCGCCTCACCTATCGCTACACCGCGCCCTTCCACCTCGAACTCGCCATTGAGTTTCTCGACGCCGGCGGCACGAACGTCATCGGATTCTTCCTCACGCCCGAAGACGGCGAGACCGTTCGTATCTACTCCTCGCTCTGGCGTGATGATCTCGACGGCTCGAGCGAACGGATGCAAGCGGCAATCGACTTTGAGGTCGAGGTCGTGGAAGAAGACCTCGCGCTGCAGTCGCGCTACGAAGGACTGTCACTGCCGCTCGATCCCACGATTGAATTGCACACGCGCGCCGATCGCACGACCCTCGAACTTCGTCGCGTGCTGGCCGACTTTGTCGACCTCGCCTCGAGCGCCCCCCACGCCTAAGGGGGGCTAGTAGTAGGTTTCGCCAATGGGCCTCTATCAACGAGCAATCGCACCTCGCCTCGTTAACTGGGCCTGCTCGCGACCACTGTTCGCCAAGGGTCGCACCCTCGTTTGCGAGGGTCTCCACGGCGTGGTCGTCGAGGTTGGCTTTGGCGCGGGCAACAACATTGACTTTTACCCGCCAGCCGTCACCAAAGTCTTAGCCGTCGAACCGTCGGTAGTCTCGAACCGCGAAGCCGCCAAGCGAAGCGCTGCGTCTCAAACTCCCATCGAACACGTGGGTCTCGACGGCCAACGTTTAGCGCTCGACGACGCATCCTGCGACTGTGCCCTGGTCACCTTCACGCTCTGCACCATTCCCGATGTCTCGGCGGCGTTACGCGAACTTCACCGAGTCCTTCGACCAGAAGGAACGCTCCACTTTCTCGAACACGGTCTCGCCCCCGACCCGGTGGTCGTGCGCTGGCAACGACGCTTCGAACCACTCGAAAAGGTGCTTGCGGATGGATGTCACCTCACGCGTGACCCCGTCGCGCTCGTCAAGGACGCCGGCTTCGAGATCACCTCGCTCGACCAGCGCTACGCCGCGGGACCCAAACCGTGGACGTACATGACGCTCGGTGTCGCCGAACGTGTCGCAGTGACGTCACCGTAGAAAACTCCGATATCGTCGCCAAGGCACGGGTGCGCCTCGCCGTATCATGACCTCGGTGCGTCACCAGTGGCGCCAAGGAGTGTGGCCATGGCAACGTTTCCCTATCAAGATCGCTTTGCGATAGCGCGCGCCCTACCGAGCATCGGTCGCTCACGAGCCGAGTTGCTCAACGAGATCACGACAATGGCGAGCGAAGAGGACCGCACTTGGGAGTCGGGTCAGTGTTCGGGCACGATGTACTGCGGGGACCACGACCACTACGAGTTCATGGCGGACGCGTTTCGTCGATTCGCGCACGTGAACATCTTGCAGCGCGACATGTGCCCGAGCGCTACCAAGATGGAAGCGGAGGTCATCGCGATGACCCTGCGTCTCCTCGGGGCTGCGTCGGTCACCGACGCCACTCCCGCGGGCCTGATGACTACCGGTGGCACCGGCAGCATCAGCCACGCCGTGCTCGCCTACCGCGAGTACGCCCACCAGACCAGAGGCGTCACCACACCAAATCTTGTCAAGCCCGAGACCGCACACCCGGCATTTGACAAGGCGGCCCATCTCTTCGGGGTCGAATTGCGGCGCGTCGCCGTCGATCCCTCGCTCACGACCGTCAAGCCCTCCGACGTCGACGCTGCCATTGACGACAACACGATCGCCATCGTTGGTTCCGCGTGCAACTACGGCTACGGCACCGTCGACCCCATTACGGAACTAGGAGAGGTCGCCCTGCGCCGCGGCGTGGGACTACACGTGGACGGCTGCCTCGGCGGCTTTCTCTTGCCCTTCGGACGCGAACTTGGCGAGTCGATTGAACCCTTCGACTTTTCCGTATCGGGCGTGACGTCGATCTCGGCCGATACGCATAAGTACGGCTACGCCTTCAAAGGCACTTCGGTCGTGTGCTTTCGCGACAAGGCGCTACGCAACGCGCAGTACTTCTATCTCACCGATTGGAGCGGCGGCAAGTACTGCTCGCCCAGCATGGAGGGCAGCCGCTCGGGTGGGCTTCTCGCCGCTACCTGGGCGTCAATGATGAGCTTGGGCCACGACGGCTACTTGAACTACGCGCGCGCCATCTTCGCCACGGCCGCCACAATGCGTGCGTCAGTGACGCGTCATCCGTCGCTGCGACTGATGGGTAAACCCACGTTTCTTTTCAGCTTCACCTCCGACGACTATGACGTGTATCACGTCAACGACTTCATGCGACTTCGCGGTTGGCGACTCAATGGTCAGCAGTATCCCAACGCCTTGCACCTCGCGGTGACCCGGCCCCAAACTCAACCTGGCGTTGCCGAGCGCTTCGACCACGACCTCGCCAGCGCCGTGGCCTACGCGCTCGAGCACCGCCACGAGCCCGCCAAATCCTCAGCCATTTACGGCGGCGTCGAGGGCGGGATGACCGACGAAGCCGATGACTTCATCAAGTTGATTATGGCCGACATGATGGATCACCAACTCGATCTTCCTCTCGCGCCGTGAGTTCGCGCGACGACCTCGCTTTCGCCGTCGATCTAGGCACCACCGGACTCAAGGTTGGTATCGCGCAACTCGATGGAGCGCTCGTCGCCTCACGTCAAGCGACGTTGTCAACCGACTGGTCCGAGGGCGGAGCAACCCAAGACGCGAACGAATGGTGGCGCCTCATCGGAGCGCTCGCTCACGACGTCTTACGTGAGGTTGATGCCTCACGAGTCGTGTCAGTCGCCATCACCGGCCAGTACGGATCGGTCGTAGCCGTCGATGAATTCGGCGTCGCGCTGGCGCCGTGTGTGATGTGGATGGACGACCGAGGTTCTCGCGCCGTGCGAGCTCGCCTGGGTGGTCGCGCGATGGGCTACGCACCCCGTGCGGCCCTCACGATGGTTCGCCGCAGCGGCGGCGCCCCTTCGCTGAACGGCACCGACGGCGCCGGAGGACTGCTCTATCTCTGGCACGACAAGAGCGACCTCGTTGATCGAGCAGTGTGGTTGCTCGAGCCAGTTGATTACTTGGTGATGCGGTTTTGTGCGAAGGCCTCGACGACTGCTTCGACGATGCTCAGTTGGTGGCTCACGGACAATCGCCATCCCGAGCGTCACGTCTACGACGAGAAGTTGCTCGCGCTGCTCGGCGTCGACGCCGAAAAATTCGCACCGCTCATCGCCTTTGGCTCCATCGCGGGCGAGGTCAGTATGCGAGCGCATCTCGCGACGGGTCTACCCGAGGGCATCCCCGTACTCGCCGGCATGACCGACCTCCACGCGGCGGCTCTGGGTGCTGGTACGACGACGGTCGGTGGACCGGCGCACCTCGCACTGTCGAGTACCTCGTGGATATCGGCACCGGTGACGAAGAAGAAGACTGACGTTCGACACGCCATCGCCACCACGCCCGGCCTCGATGAGTCGTCGTATCTCATCGTGAACAGTCAAGACGCCGGTGCCAAGGCGTTTGAGTGGAGTGCGCGAGCGCTGGGTGGCGCGGCGACGGACCTCGACGAGTTACTAGTCGAAGCCGCGTCCGCCGCCCCCGGGAGTGGACAGGTGATCTTTTCGCCGTGGTTATTGGGTGAACGCTCCCCCGTCGACCGTCACGACGCGCGCGCGGGTTTTCACCACCTCTCGCTCCAGACCACTCGCGCCGAGTTACTGCGCGCCACGCTCGAGGGCGTGGCCTTTAACAGTCGCTGGCTCCTGCACTACGTCGAGAAGTTTGCCGGGGGCGCATTCTCGTCGCTGCGACTTTTGGGCGGTGGCGCGAACTCGAACCTCTGGTGTCAGATTATGGCCGACGTGACGCGTTGTTCAGTAGATCAGTTGAGCAACCCCTCGCTCTCCCAGCTCCAGGGCTGCGCGCTCGCGGCGGGGCGAACCCTGGGCGTCGTGACGAGCAACGAGATTCCCTCACTCACCCGTGTCGCTCAACGATTCGAACCTCGCGACTACCTTCAGTCGCGTTACGACACTCTCTACGAGGAGTTTTCTCGACTCATGGCCAGCCAGTCGGGGATGTTTCGACGCCTCCGAGACGCGTCGTCATCGAGCGACGACGTCTTCTAGGGTGTGCAGAACGAAGGAGCCAGCATGCGACTTTTAATTGCGGGAGGAACGTCCTTCGTGGGCCGGGCAATCGCCCACGCCGCCTTTAACCGCGGTCACGACGTCACGGTGATTAATCGTGGACTGACCCCAAATGATCTCCCCGTCGGCGTCACGCGACTCGTCGGTGATCGTCGCGGCGACCTCTCGGCTCTGCGCAATCTTCATTTCGACGCCACCATCGACACCATTGCGTATCGACCGAGCGACGTCTACGCACTCGCGAGCGCGCTCGAGGGACGCGGTGGGCATCACGTGCAAATCTCGTCGGTCTCGGCCTACGCCGAGCCCGATTCGGACGGCCTCACCGAAGACCGAGGGATCTTAAAGAGTGCCGACGGCATCGACCTTGAGGGGCCGATCGATGGCCGCACGTACGGACCCCTCAAGGCCGCCTGTGAACGGGCCGCGCTCGAAGTATTTGATGAACGGCGCACGTTCATTCGTCCCACGTTCGTCATTGGAGCCTACGACGCAACACTTCGCTTTCCCTACTGGGTGGCCCGCCTTCGTCGCGGTGGCGACGTCGCGGTACCGGGACCATCGACGAACGCCCTGCAGTACATCGACGCGCGAGACTTAGCCGACTTCACCCTCGAGTGCGTCGAGCATACTCATCTCGGCGCCGTGCACGTCGCGGCTCCTCCAACCCCCGCACGCTACGTCGAAGTCATTCAAGCAGTGGCCCGACACGTCGCGCCACCTGGCACCCGAGTCATCGAAGTTGATCCGGTCGCCGTCGTCGACGCGAACTTGCGTGAACGCTTTCCGCTCTGGAGTGGTGAAAAAAGCGAGACGCTGCTGGCGGTCAATCCCGCCAAGGCACTCGCGCTCGGGCTACACCTGCGGCCACTCCACGAGAGCGTCGACGAGGTCGTGGCGTGGTGGGCCGCTCGAGAGTGGCCCAAGCACTGGCTCGGTGCAGACGACGAACGATCCCTTCTCGCCACCGTGAGCCTGTAAGAGACGGGTTCGGCGAGACAGAAGGTAGGTATGGCCCCGTCGAGGGACGACCGCTTCAACGATTTAGTGCGCCAACTCAGCCCCGCGATTGGGGGCTATCTCGGGCGACGTCTCTATCCCCTCACTCGAGCCGATCTCGACGACCTCGTCGAGGAGACTTTGACGATTCTTTGGCGACGTCTGGACGATGTGCCGGTCGACGCGGCGCTGCCCTGGGCCCTCGGTGTTGCACGCAACGTCCTACGTAACGCACACCGGGCTCATCATCGGCGCCACCACTACGAGGGCGAACTTCGCACGCGCGGCGCCGAAGCGTCCGCTGAGGAACACGTCATCGCCGACGAGGGAGTTCGCGACGCGCTAGCTCGACTGAGTGACGATGACCGAGAGATTCTCCTGCTGCACGCTTGGGATGGTCTCAACGCCGACGCGTTGGGACGAACACTGCTCATTTCCCCAAACGCCGCCGCGGTACGGCTCAGTCGCGCCCAAGCGAAGTTCAAAGAGCTCTTCAACGAAGTGGTCGTGCCATGAAAGTACGAGGCACCTCGCGACAGGTACAAAGTGAGAGCAGAGAGGGGATCGCGTGAGTGACGTCATCGCACGGCTACGGGCGGCCGACCCCTTCGTCGAGCAACCTTACGAACACCCCCACCTCGACAGTGTGATTACCAAGATCACGCGAACGCCGCCGGTGGCGACGTCGGTGTGGCGGCGTTTTCAACTTCGCCTTGGCGCCGCCGTGACCGGTACGACGCTCGTCACCGTGGGCGCCATCGCCGCGCTGCAGGGTGCGGGCTCTTCGCTGCCGGTGCTGAACTTTGCGGCGCCCGCCTCGACATCCAGTCACTACAGCGCGGCCCAAACAGTGCCCGCCGCCGCCACGGGTGCAACCACTCAGTTCACTCGGACGAACGTGTCGTATCACGTGCGCGCGGGTGTGGGTCTCTCCGCCGCTTCGTCGGCGGCACCGGCCTACGAACTTATCCATCCCGCCCGCCCCGCGACGTTGACCTCACGTCTCGCGAAGGTCTTCGGTCTCTCGGGGACGCCAACCGTTGTAGAGCTCGACGCCTGGCGGGTGCGAGGGGGCCGAGCCACCTTGACCTACACCAACACGCCACTCGCCTCGTGGACCTTTACTCGTACGCCCCAAGCCAGCGACTTTACGACGTGGCGCCAAGGGCCCTTGATTGATGATCCCTTACTCGCCCGGGCCTTGAACACGGCTCTCCATTTTCACGACCAACTTGGAACGCCCACCATCTCACGCGCGACCGCGCACGCCACGGTGAACGCAGTACCGATGACCTACACGGTGACGTACGTCCACTTTCCGGTACTGGTCGAAGGTTTCCGCACGAATCTCTCCGTGAACTTCATCTTCTCACCCACGGGGGTCTTACTCAGCGCCAGCGGACCAGCGCTGTTGCTATCGGCGCCGTACACGTACCCCGTGTTCAGTCCCCGAGACGGTGTGCAACTGCTCAACCGCCACCAGCTCGCACCCCTACCACTCGCGTCGTCTCAGGCGCTCGGCGCGGTACGCGCCCCCACCCAGATGCACTCGGCGCGTGACGTGACGCTCACGCGCGCAACCATCGCGCTGAACGTGTTCCAACTGCGCGACGGTGCCTCGTGGCTCGTGCCCGTCTATAACTACACCGGTACGACACACGGCCGGCGAACGACCATCTCGCTGCTCGCACCCAAACTGAACTTTCTCACCAACACCTCGACGGCCGCGCCAGTCCTCAGCGACACGACGCGACCGTGAGTAACCCCTAGCGCTGTTCGATCAAGTCCATGTACTCTTCGTCCCAGAGGTCGAAGTACTCTTCGGGCAATAGGACGGCGTGGGTGGGTTCGAGCGCTTCGACGAATCCTCGTTCGTGACTCACGGCAACGACGGTGCCTTTCCACTGTCGCATCATCTCACCGAGAGCCTCCACGCTCGCGGGGTCCAAGTTGTTGGTTGGTTCGTCGAGGAGCAAAAGGTTCGCATTCGACGACGCGAGAATCGCGAGTGCTAACTTGGCGCGTTCACCACCGGACAAGGTGGACGGCATTTGGTGGGCGGCGTCACCCTTCAGACCAAAGGCGCCGAGCATCGAGCGACGCTGAACTTCCGTGACGACGGTCGAGCCGTCCAAGTTCCCGAGCACGGTCTTTGCGAAGTCCAACTGCTCATTCTCCTGGGCGAAGTAGCCCACGGTGACGTTGGCGCCAAAGCGTACTGAACCCACGTCGGGCACTTGCGTACCGGCCAAACAACGCAGCAGCGACGACTTACCCGCACCATTTCGCCCCACGATCACGATCCGGTCGCCGCGGCGCGTAATGAAGTTGGCGTCGCGCAGCACTTCTTGGGTGCCGTAGCGCACGGCGAGATGCTCGACGGTCATCGGTACGTCGCCACTGCGCGGGGGCTCGGGCAGGCGAAAGGAGACTTTGCGCTCTTTGCGCGTGACCTCAATGCGGTTGTCCTCAAGTTTCTCCACTCTTCGGTCGAGGACCTTCGCGAGGCGCGCGCGCTTGGCCGTTTGACCTCGCATCGAGTCGGCCAACTTCGAAAGCTGGTCGATCTTGGCGTCCTGGGTCGCGGCCACCTTCTCCTCGCTCAGACGTCGCTCTTCTTCGAGTTGGAGAAACTTGGAGTAGTTGCCCTTGTACTCACGTAACTGGCCGTCGCGCAGCGCCAGCACGCGATCGATCGCCTTATCGAGCAGGGGTAGGTCGTGGCTGATCACGAGCACCGTGCCGCGGAAGCGTTCGAGTTCGTCGAACAGCCATCGTTTGGCCGCCTTGTCGAGGTGGTTCGTGGGTTCGTCGAGCACCATGGTTTCGGGCTGCTCGTAGAGCACCCGCATGAGATCAACGCGTCGACGTTGCCCGCCCGACAGCGAGCTCAGGTCTTCGAGTAGGAGTTCCTCCTCGAGGCCGAGACCGTCCGCGAGGCGCGCGACTTCAGACTCCGCTTCGTACCCACCGCGCTCGCGAAACTCTTCTTCAAGCGAGGTGAAGCGTTCAATCGTCGCCTCGGTGGGGTCGGCCGCCAGGGCGTGGCGGGCGTGTTGCATCTCCGCGTCGAGCGAGTCGAGTCCGCGCGCCGACAGCACGTGACTCAGCCCAATCGGCTCGACGCCCAGCCCACCTGGCACGGGCTCTTGGGGCAAGTGGCTCAGTGTCCCCTGGTGACTCACGGAGCCACCGAGACGCAGGTGCTCGGGGTGCGCGCCGAGCAGCACCGACAACAGCGTGGACTTACCGGCGCCGTTGCGTCCAACGAGACCAACCTTTTCGCCGTTGCCAATGGTGAACGAGACGGGTTCGAGCAGGCGTCGGCCACCAATCTCGATCCCCAACTCTCGGACAATAATCATTTAACGACCTAAGCACGAGGCGGCGCGGGTGAGCTCGTCGCGAAACTGCGGGTGGGCAATGGCCACGAGCGCCGTGGCGCGCTCTTTCACGCTGAGGCCCCGAAGGTCGGCGGCTCCGTATTCAGTAATGATGACGCCGGCCAAATGACGAGGTGAGGTGGCCACGGCGTCGGGGGCCATATTGACCACGATGCGACTCTTCAGTTCACCGTTCACGCGGGCCGTCGACTGCAGGCAGATGAGTGAGGTGTGTTCGAGCGACAAGCTCGTGCCCTCGACGAAATCCATGTGTCCGCCCACGCCCGAGTATTGACGAGCGCCGAGGGTGTCAGCGACAATTTGGCCCAGCAGGTCAATCTCGAGGGCCGAGTTGATGGACACCATCTTGGAATTCTGGGCGATCACGTGGGGATCATTGGTATAGAACACGGGCGCGACCCCGATTGCGGGATTGTTGTCGATGAAGTCGTACATCGCCTGAGTGCCCGCGGCAAAGGTAATCACCGAAACCCCTCGGTGAATGGCCTTGCGGGCGTTGGTCACCTTGCCCGCGGCCATGAGTTGGTAGAGGCCGTCCGAGAACATCTCCGAGTGCACGCCGTAATCGCCGCCGTTACCGGCCACCAGCGCCTGGGCGACCAGATTGGGAACGGCTCCAATCCCCGTTTGCAGCGTGGTCCCGTCCTTGACGAACGTGGCCGCGTGTTCGGCGATGAGGGCGTCCTCGGGCGAGCCGGGATCGTTGGGAAAGATGGTGGGGTGTTCGTCGGTGTAGACGACCACGTCCACGTCGCGCAGATCAAGAAAGTTCTCGTGGCCCTCGAGGGCGAGCGTGCGCGGGTAGTGCGGCGAGCACTCCACGATCAAGAGTCGATCGGGATCACGCCCCGCGCGCAGGTGTTCGTCGAGATGGGCTCCGTTGTAGAGCGAGAGACTCACGCGACCGTGTTCATCCGGCATCGAGGCGGGGGTAATCATGACTCGCGGCGCGAGGTGTTGAATCAACAGTCCGTAGTGACGAAAATAGGACGGGATGAACGCTACGTCGCCACCGCGCGCGACGTAAGTGCGCTCGGCCCCCCCGTAGAAACTCGATCGCAGGTGCACGTTGGGGTGCGTAAAGAGTGCGTAGTCGCCCAGGAGCAGCCCGCCACTCAAGGTCAAGTTCTCCCAGTCCGTGCGCGCCGACAGCGCGCGCAGCATCGCCGTCGGGGTTCCGGTGATCAGACCAAGTCCAATGGCGTCGTGGGGTCGTACGAGCGCGGCGGCCTCGTCGGGTGACATTTCTCGTGTGGGCATCGCACTATTCTGCCCCAGCCGTCGACCTATGGCACGATTAGTCAATGGCCGACACCCTTTTCGTTGATCTCTGGAGTGACGTGATCTGTCCCTTTTGTGGACTCGGGCGCGCGCAACTGGCCCGGGCCATCGACGCCTTCGCGCACGGCGACGAGGTGGCCGTGCGGCTACACGCTTTCGAGCTCGATCCTCGGCCCCACGCCGCGAGCGACGTCTCACTCGAAGAACTCATCGCGGCCAAATACGGACGAAGCGTCGAAGAGATTCGAGCCCATCACCGCAACCTCGAAGCCCAGGCCGCGAGCTTTGGTCTCGAGTGGAACTTCGACATCGCGAAACCGGCCAACACCTTTGACGCTCATCGCCTCATCGCCCTGGCGAAAACACAGGGCCTCGAGGACCAGATGAGCAGCCGGCTCTATCGCGCGTACTTCGCCGACGGTCTGTTAATCAGCGATCGAGAAGTTCTCTCGGTGCTCGCCGACGAAGTGGGCATGAGCGGTGCCCCAGTGTTGTGGACCAGCGACGCTTTCAACGACGACGTACGCCACGACGAGGCGCGCGCGAATGAATTGGGGTTTTCGGGCGTGCCCGCCTTCGTCATCGACGAAAAATTCTTGGTCTCGGGCGCCCAGGGCGTCGAGACATTTCTCAGCGTGCTCGAGCGCGCGTGGGCACGCCGCGACGCCTAAGCCTCGTCGCTGCCCACCACCGCCGCGGTCGCCACACTGTGGCCCTCGTCCAGGTTCATCACGCGCACGCCCGTCGCGTCACGGCCTTGCGACGAGACTTCGCGCACGGGAGTGCGGATTAAGACCCCACCGCTCGAGGCCAACAACACTTCGTCGTCAAGGCGCACCATAAACGCGGCCACCACGAAGCCGCGCGCGGCGGTGAGTTTGATCGCGCGCACCCCTTGGCCCCCTCGCCCCTGGCGATTAAAACGCTCAACTTTCACGCGCTTACCAAAGCCCGTGTCGGTCACGACGAACAGATCGGCGTCACTACGCACGACGTCGAGCGAAATTGCCGAGTCGTCTGCTTTCAGTTTGATTGCGCGCACCCCCGTCGCGTCACGGCCCATCTCGCGAACTTCTACCTCGCTGAAGCGAATCGACATGCCACGCAGCGTCACGACCATCAAGTCGTCCTCACCACTCGTTGGCACGACGCGCACGACTTCGTCGCCGTCGCGCAAGTTGATCGCGATCCAGCCTTCACGGCGAGATTTGTCGTACTCACTGAAGGCCGTCTTTTTGATCGTGCCGTTCTTCGTCGCAAAGACCAAGAATTTGTCGTCGGGAAAGTCGTTCGTCGCGATAATTGCCTGAATCGACTCACTGGGTTGCAAGTTGAGCAGATTCACGACGGCCGTACCCTTGGCGGTGCGGTCCTTCATCGGCACCTCGTGTCCACGTAAGCGAAAGACGCGACCTCGGTTGGAGAACAACAACAAGTACGCGAGCGACGTCGTGTGCAAAATCTGCTCGACGAGGTCCTCTTCTTTCAGTTTCGCACCCTGGACGCCGCGTCCTCCTCGTCCCTGCGTACGAAAGGCGTCGGCGGCGACCGACTTGATATAGCCGGCCTGGGTCATCGTAATGACCACCTCTTCGTCTTCGATGAGGTCCTCGACGCCAAGTTCGCCCGGGTCATTCACGATCTGCGTCGCTCGCGCTTCGCCGTACTTGTCACGAATTGCCGTCATTTCGTCGGCAATCACGCCACGCAGTTTCGCGTCGTTGGCCAAAATCGACTGAAGCTCGGCGATAGTTTCGCGAAGTTTGGCCATCTCCTCGTCCAACTCACGGCGCCCGAGACGCGTGAGGCGTCCGAGCGTCATGTCGAGGATGTGATTGGCCTGTTCTTCGGAGAAGGAGAACGGTGCGTTCATCAACGAACTGCGCGCCGCGCCACGGTCGTCGCTCGCTCGAATGGTCGCGATGACCTGATCCAACATGTCGATGGCCCGTAAGAGGCCCTCAACAATGTGCGCACGGGCTTCGGCCTTACGGAGGCGAAACTGGGTGCGCCGCGTCACGACCTCGACTTGGTGGGCGATGTAGTGCGTTAACACCTGGGCGAGGTTCAACGTCCGCGGCACGCCGTCGACTAGGGCCAGCATGTTGACCGAGAACGTCGTTTGCAGCGTGGTGTTCTTGTAGAGCTTGTTCAACACGACGTTCGCGTTGGCGTCACGCTTGAGTCGAATGACGAGTCGAGGCTGACGTCCCGACGAGTCATTCTGCACCGCGGTGATGCCGTCGAGATCGCCCGACTTCACGAGGTCATGAATCTTCTCTTCAATCGCTTCGACCGATACTTCGTACGGGAACTCGGTGACGACGATGCGCACGTCGCGGTTCGTCTCTTCGATTTCGGCGACCGCTCGAGTCTTAATTGACCCCCGGCCGCTGCGGTACGCGTCCAAGATTCCTTGACGACCAAGGATTTGGGCCCGGGTTGGAAAATCGGGACCCTTGACAAACTTCATGAGGTCATCGGGCGTCGCGTCGGGGTTCGCGAGCAGGTGCAAGGTGGCGTCAATGACCTCGGCCAAGTTGTGCGGGGGAATCTTCGTTGCCATACCCACGGCAATTCCCTGGGATCCATTCACCAAAAGATTGGGGTAGCGCGCTGGCAAGACCGTGGGCTGCTGGGTCGAGTTGTCGTAGTTGGGTTCGAAGTCAACCGTGTCTTCGTCGATGGAATCGAGCATCTCGAGGGCCAATGGTGCGAGGCGACACTCGGTGTAGC
>NCBD01000236.1 GCA_002255315.1 Actinobacteria bacterium 21-64-8
GCTTCGCACTAAAGGAGAAACGATCGCTGTGTGATCGCCAGAGCAGCCCGCGCACGTCCACTCCCCTGCGACTGGTCTCAACCACGAGCGAGCGAACCGTCGGTCCTCCTTCAACCAATCGCTCGTCTCGATCAAGTCCCGCCAAGTGGTGTAGGAACAACCTCCGGCTGAACGAGATAGTACGTCGTCGTTCGGACGTGCGCGCAACCGCGCTCTAACCCCAGAAGTAGCCACTGGGATCGTCGTGTAGCTCACTGAGGATGACGTCGAATGGCTGGTGTTCGGCGACGTCGAAGAACACCTCCCACTCGCCCTCTGGTGAGCGCACGTGCAGGGTCCAGGTGTCGTCGCCGTGGTGTTCGAGCAGGGCGATCTCTTCGACCTGGGTGACGGTAAAGGGTCGCGCGAAGGTCTCGGTGATGATGAGACGATCGTTCCCGCCAAGGACCGCCAGGACGCCGCCCCGCGTGGGCCGGACCTCGCCCAGGAGGGCCTCGAGCTGGGCGACCTCGTGCACGAGACGAGGCTAGGTCCTCAGCTCGCGCGACGTCGCTTGATCGCGGGTGTCGCGTTGATGGCGCTCGTGCGTTTGAGCAGGGCCATCGACGTCTCGGAGAGATAGCGACGCTCGGCCACCTGCCACTCGTCGTGGACCTCGAGCACGACGGCCGTGACGAGTCGGTGAACGGCCTCGTCGTTGGGAAAGACCCCGACCACGTCGCTGCGGCGCTTGATCTCACGGTTGAGCCGCTCTAAGGGGTTCGTCGACCAGATCTTTCGCCAGTGGGCCTCGGGGAAGTGGGTGAAGGCGAGCAGGTCCTCCCTCGCGCCCGCGAGCATGTTCGCCACGTCGGGGAACTGGCCCGCGAGAGTCTCGGTGATGCGCTCGAACTGGCTTCTCACGTTCTGTGCGTCGGGCTGGGCGAAGATCGTCTGGATGGCCGCGATCACCATGGGCATCTGGGTGCGGTTCACCCGCGCCAGCACGTTGCGCATGAAGTGCACCCGACAGCGCTGCCAGGACGAGCCGACCATCACGGTGGAGATCGCGCTCTTGAGCCCTAAGTGGTGATCACTGATCACGAGACGAACACCGTGCAGCCCACGGCCCCGCAGGCCGCGCAGGAATTCGGCCCAGAACGCCTCGTTCTCGGTGTCGCCCACGGCCACGCCCAGCACCTCGCGGCGTCCGTCGCCCGAGACGCCGGTTGCCACCACCGAGAGGTCGCGAGAGCGAAAGGCGGCCATCTCGTCGTCTAAGTCCGCACAGATCCGACTGACCTCGGACTTGGACAGCCCGGCGTCGATGCCCAGGGCGTGCACCAGGTCGTCCACCTTGCGCGTGGAGACCCCGTCGCTAGGCCTCCATGACGACGGCGAACAGGGCGCGGTCGATGCGCCGGCGTCGCTCCAGAAGCGACGGGAAGAACGAGCCCTCGCGCAGCTTGGGGATCTTGAGCTCGAGGTCTCCGGCCTTGGTCGAGAGCGTGCGTTCGCGATGTCCGTTGCGCTGGGTGAGACGACTGTCACTTCGCTCGAAGCGCTCGGCACCGATGCGCTCGCTGAGTTCGGCCTCGATGAGGGCCTGATAGAGCATCTCGGCGCCGCGGCGCAACACGTCGATGTCGCCACCGGCCTTGATTGCCTCGAGCAGCTCGTTGAGGTCAAACTGGGTCTGGGTCATTGGGGTCTCCTTGGTGTGAGTTGAACTTCCACACCGAAGATTGCCCCAATGGCCCGCCTATTCAGCGAGCCGCGAAATTACACCACTTGAGGGGACGTGAACCACCGATGCGCTCGCTGAGTTCGGCCTCGATGAGGGCCTGATAG
>NCBD01000114.1 GCA_002255315.1 Actinobacteria bacterium 21-64-8
CGAACATGTACAGACGCAGGAGCTCGATCAGGCGGTCGGCGTACGATGCGATCAATGCCCAGTCCTGGCTGAGCACGAGATCGGCCAGCCGCGCTTCACCGATGCCACGAAGGAACTCATCGAAGTCCAGTGGGTGAAGATCGATGAAGTTGACCTTGCCGACCGGGAATGAAGCGTTGGTGCGTAGTGCTACTCCCAACAGCGAACCGGCGACCGCGAGATGGATGTCAGGGCGTTCCTCGGCGAAGTACTTGAGTGATGTGAGAGCCTGCGGTGCTTCTTGGATCTCGTCAATGATGACGAGCGTGGTGACCGGTGTGATCGTCGTTGCGGCGGCGATCTCAATACCGCGCAGGATGCGACTCGGGTCGAGGTCGCCAGCGAAGATTGAGGCGACCGAGCGATCTCGCTCGCAATTGACGTAAGCGACGTTTTCATAGTGGGAACGTGCGAACTCCTGGAGCAACCAGGTCTTGCCGACCTGGCGCGCCCCACGCAGAACCAGCGGTTTACGCGACCGGTCATCCTTCCACGCCTTCAGTAAACGAGAAGCCCTTCTCTCCATGTCGACAGAGTACCTTATCTGCACACATTCAGGATGATTTCTGTGAAACTATACACAATCTACGTATGACTTAAGTGCACTTTCACACTCCTCCGCAACGGCTTTTGTCCGAGCCTGCTCCAATCCGAGCTCCAATGTTTTACGATATGGATGCGATTTGAGCCACTCAGAGCCAGCGAAATGCCTAATTTCACAGCGTTTGCCAGTTTTTGCCACATGAAACGTTGGATTAGGAAACCGCCGCTCTCTCCATACTGAGCTACGGGAGCATCGTCACTGTTGCACTCTCGCCCCACTCTTTGTGAGATTCGAGGTATTGCGCTGTGACTCCCCCATCCTACTGGGGTCGCACCCGAGGCGACGAGAGACACTGCCCTCGTCGACTCGGGTGCTGGCCCATGGGGGCGTTACTTCACTAAGTACCTCACCCGACACGAGTGGCCATTGGCCAAGGTGATGGTGAAGTCGTGCTGCGCGGGTCCCCGTGAAATGATCCACTGCTATTGAGAGTCCCGATGCTCCAGAATGAAGCCAGGAGGACAGCATGAAGAAGCGTCATCACACCCCCGAGCAGGTCATCAGAAAGCTTGCCGAAGGCGACAAACTGTTGAACCAGGGCCAAGACTTGATCGAGGTCTGTCGGCACCTCGAGATTGCCGAGTCGACGTGGCATCGCTGGAAGGCCCAATACGGCGGCATGAAGGCCAACGACGCTAAACGCTTGAAGGAACTCGAGAGCGAGAACAGCCGCTTGAAGAAAATCGTCGCCGACTTGTCACTCGACAACGACATGTTGAAGGAGATCGCCCGGGGAAAATTCTGACCCCGAACGACCGACGTCGAGCAGTGGTCATGCTCGAGGATTCGTTCGGGGTTTCTGAGCGTCGCGCCTGCGTGGTCGTGGGCCAACATCGTTCGACGCAACGACTCAAGGTGGCGCTGCCCAGCGACGACGAACAAGAGCTGCGGCGTTGGTTGGTCAAGTTTGCCAAGGAGCATCCGCGCTGGGGATGGAAGCGGGCCTACCAACACCTTCGTCGTGAGGGACGGCGCGTGAACAAGAAGCGCGTGCAGCGTTTATGGCGCGAAGAGGGCCTGAAAGTTCCTTATCGCAAGCGCAAGAAGCCCCTGCGCGGCGTCGGGACCTACGTGGGTGCCATGAGTCCGATCTGCCCCAACGCCATCTGGGCGATGGACTTCCAATTTGATCAAACTCGAGATGGCAAGGCGCTCAAACTGCTCAACATCATCGACGTCTTCACCCGAGAGTGCCTCTCCATTGAAGTCGAAAGATCCATCACCGCCGACGATCTGGCCAAGGTGCTGGATCGACTCGTCGCCCAACACGGCGTGCCGGCCTTTCTACGTTGTGACAACGGGCCTGAGTTCGTGGCCAATGCGATTGTCGACTGGTGCCGGTTCAACGGCTCGCAGACCACGTTCATCGATCCGGGATCACCCTGGCAGAACGGTCACTGCGAGTCGTTCAACTCACGACTGCGCGACGAAAAACTCAACGGCTATCTCTTCGACTCACTGCTGGAAGCCAAGGTGGTCCTTGAGGACTGGCGTGACGAATACAATCATGAACGTCTGCACAGTTCTCTTTGCTACCTGACTCCGGTCGAGTTCAAGGAGTTGTGGAGGCAGCAAAACCAAGAACGACTCTCATTGGTTCTGGACCACTAATTGGGATCCCCGCACCTCCATGCTGTCCGTAGAGCACGTCGAGGCGACAGCGGACGCTGTGCGTACCAGCATTGAACGGGTGCTCGACATCTCACCCGACTAGGCCGGGCGAAACTCCTCCACCCAGTCCACCACCATCGACGTGGGTCGAGTGGGGCACTCAACGTTTTGTGAGCACTTCGTACGCTGCTCGAGATCAAGTCTCATCGGGACTCGCGGGATTTTGTAGGAATCCAAGGTCTCGCCCCAGATGTGTCCATCTAAGGTCAGGATAATTTTGGTGGGCGTCCAGATGACCCCCCAGGTATGCCAGGCCAGTAAGTTGACGTGCAGGAACCACTGCTGAATTCGATTCTGCGAAGACCAGTGAACGGTCGCGGACGTGAGTTTGAGACTCGGGGACTCATTGAAATCAATCTCCGGCGGCCACGTATTGGACTCGGGCCACAGAAGTTGAGCCTCGTTCGGCCCCGCCCCCGTCACCCGCGAACGCACAAAAAAAGCACCGTACAGTTGGGGGTAACCACACGAACACACACCGCCCGTAACCCACGCACCCTTGAAGGCGGGATCTTTAAAGGTAGTCAGGGTGAGTACTCCGTGAGCGACACTGACGTGAGCCGCACCAAAATGACCTCCCGGATCTCCGCCCGGTACACCGGTAAAGACATCCCATCCCGTCGGAACCGCAGAACCGACAAAATCCTCTACGTAGCTTCTCGCGTATCCGGGTAGGGCGAGGGCTCTCAGGGGCCCGTAACCGGAAGGCTCTGTCGCATTCGGCACACCCATCGAGTATTGGGCCGCGGGCTGAGTCGTCGTGGTGACCGTCCGCGATCTCGGTCGAGTGGCGACAAAATACGAGGTCACCACGAGAGCAGTGAGCAGCACGATGACGAGAGGAATCCGGGCGAGGTGCCGGGCTCTCGAGTGATGAGAAGGCCCATTAGGTACTGGGGACATCGTCGCCTCCACGGGCCAATGGTAGGGGCCTAACGGGGTCGACCGAAGACACGTAGTAGGTCGGAGTCAAGCCGGCGAACTTCCCGACGGGCTTGATAGTTCCACCACGGACCCCAGAGAGCCCCCCGCCACTCGAGGTACTTCAAGTCCCCGGGGTAGGTGACCTCGCTCGTCGGCGAACTCTCCCGCCGTGACTGATCGAGGTGCGCAATCCCCGCGAGGGCTCGACGAGCCATACGCCAGATATGGCGAGGGTCCCGAGAAATCAATTCGGCGTACACCGCGGTGAGCCCCGCCCCGTAACCCACCACTTGGCGTCGTAACGCCGCGTCAGTGGTGCGGTGACGGTGACGCACGATTGCGGACGGGTCGAAGCACAAAGTCTCTTGCGCGAGGGCCAGGCGTAAAAAAATGTCGAGATCCTCACCACCGCGAGAAGGCGTTCCCGTTCCCAGGGACATCGAGAATCCCCCCCGTTCGAGGAGAGCGCCACGGCGAAAGGCCATGTTGGCACCAGCCCCAAATCGACCGGCCGCGTAGGGGTACAACGGGTCAGTACGACCAATCTCCGGAGTAATAACTTGGAGTGAGTAGTCCCGAGAAAAACCCCCGAAATACTCTTCGAACCAGACT
>NCBD01000115.1 GCA_002255315.1 Actinobacteria bacterium 21-64-8
ATCCGTCTTTGATTCGAAGTACTGGTAGAGAATCGGCTTAGTGAAGACGGCCTCTTTGGCGATGTCGTCCATCGTCGTGGACTGAAAACCTTTGGCGGCAAATATCGTGCGCGCGACCAGCAACAGTGCTTCGCGCCGTTCGCCGTGAGCGGGACGCTCGGAAACGGCGCGGTCGTCGTTAATCACCATCGTCGCCCAGCCTACCGTGCCTCCGCAAAACCCCACGTGCGCCAGTGACGGCTGAGCACGTGAGGCAAGTTGGCCAGGTTTAAGTGCGTGCGCACGATGTCGAGATTGTTTTGCATACGAAACGTATCGGGGTGGGCCCACTCGCGGCGCAGGCCGTCGAGGTCACTGAGGTCATAGAACTGCAGACCGAGCGCGCGCAACTCCTCGCTGACTGGATAGGGAGCGAGTGCCAAGGGGCGTCCGTGCGTGACCGACTCAATGGTGGGATTACCGAAGCCCTCCCACGTCGACGCGAGCACGACGAGGTCACACGCGGCGTAGGCGTCGTGGATGTTCGCGCCCGCGGGTAGTCCCTGACGCCACGTTGTCGCGGCGTGGGCGAGGAGCGTTTCGAGTTCCTCGTCGTAGCCGTCCTCGGCCGGTCCCAGTAGCCAAAAGACGGCGCCGAGTCGTTCGGCGAGCGCGAGGGCTGCGGGCACGTTCTTTCGCGGCAGGGCTCTCGTGGGCAGTAGCACCACTCGTTCGCCGTTCACGCCTAAGGCCGTACGTGTTTCGTGGCGTCGTCCGCGCGGTGGGTCGCAGTCGAAGTGGTTGTAGATCGTGCTCGCCTCTATACCTCGCTCGAGGAGCTCTTCGCCGGAGCGACGATTGATGGTGACGTGGTGCCAGCGAGGTGCGTCGCGGGGTCCCTCAAGGTGCGCGAGGTGCGCGCGCTGCCAGGGCAGGTCGTGGTGGTGAAAGAGCGCGTCGCGCTCCTCGAGCGCCTCGTAGAGCACGTTACGCGCGCTCGGGTGTAACGGCAGCGACGCGAGGTTCTCGACGATGACGACGTCACAGCCCTCGAGCGCGTCGCGCACTTGACCCACGCGCGGTGCGCTCGTTGCGTCGAGGGCGAGTTCGCGAATCGTGACGTCGACGGGTCCTTCGCCGGCGATCGTGCGAACATCGTGGCCGAGTTCACGCAGCGCGTGAATCCATTTGGCTGCTTCGATGCTCACGCCGTCACTGAGACCGAGTCGAAAGCTCACGACCGCGACACGACCCATCGCGCCACCCTAGGTCGAGGAGGGAAAAGGAGGTCGGTAGTAGTGTGTCCCACGAAGTGGCCGCGACGGCCCTCGCGGTGGAGGAGTGACGTTGGCAAAGCGCGCGCTGATCACGGGAATTACCGGACAGGACGGTTCGTATTTAGCTGAGCTGCTCTTGCACGAGGGCTACGAAGTTATCGGTTTGATGCGACGTACCTCGACGGTCAATATCGAGCGCATCAGCCACATTCAAGATCAACTGACCTTGGTTACGGGTGACTTGATGGACGAAGTGTCGCTGATTCACGTGCTGCGCGACCATCGCCCGAGCGAGGTCTACAACCTCGCCGCGCAGAGTTTTGTGCAGGCTTCGTGGGCCCAACCCGTCTTGACCGGCGAGGCGACGGCACTCGGCGTGACGCGCATGCTCGACGCGATTCGCATCGTCGATCCCGAGATTCGTTTTTACCAAGCGAGTTCGTCAGAGATGTTTGGTCGCGTACGCGCGGTGCCCCAAAACGAAAACACCGACTTCTATCCCCGCAGCCCCTACGGCGTGGCCAAAGTGTACGGTCACTGGATCACGGTGAACTACCGCGAGAGTTACAACCTGCACGCCTCGAGTGGCATTTTGTTCAACCACGAGTCGCCCCGGCGCGGCATCGAGTTCGTCACGCGCAAAGTCACCCACGCCGTGGCGCGAATTAAACACGGTCTGGCGAACGAGGTGCGCCTGGGCAACCTCGACGCGCAACGTGACTGGGGCTACGCCGCGGACTACGTGCGCGTGATGTGGCTGATGCTCCAACGCGATCTGCCAGACGACTTCGTCGTGGCGACGGGCGAGACGCACTCGGTGCGCGAACTGTGCGAAGTTGCGTTCCAGGCGGCGGGACTCAATTGGGAGCAGCACGTCGTCATCGATCCGATCTATTTGCGCCCCGCTGAAGTTGATCTCTTGGTCGGTGACGCGACTAAGGCGCGCACCGTGCTCGGCTGGACGTGCGAGACCGACTTCTACGCGCTGATCGAGATGATGGTTGAGGCGGACCTGCGCGCGTTGGCGCGATAGTCCCCATGAGTGCGTCGGTTGCGTCGCTCAGAGACGCGCTGGTCGTTCGGGGCGGCTTTCCCCTGTTAAGTGGCGTGACCTTAGAACTTGAGCCCGCCAGCATGAGCGTCGTGACCGGCGCGAACGGCGCGGGCAAGACCACGTTGCTGCAACTGCTCGGCGGGCTCGTGGCGTTGAGCGGCGGTTCGGGGGTGGTCTGTGGTGTCGATCTCGGTAGCGACGATCGACGCGCGCTGCGTCGACGCGTGGGTTGGTTGGGTCACGAGGGCTCGTTCTACGACGACCTCACCGTGCGCGAGAACCTGCACTTTGCGGCCCGGGCCATGGCGAGACCGATAGAAGGTATTTCGTCGGTGGTCGCGCGCGTTGGTCTCGAGGGGCGCGAACTCGTCCCGGCGCGACTGCTCTCGGCGGGTCAACGACGTCGACTGGGTCTGGCGTGGTTGCTCCTGCGCCGACCCGAACTGTGGCTCTTAGATGAGCCCTACGCCGCACTCGACGACGAAGGGCGTGACTATCTCGACGCCTTACTCGGCGACGTCGTCGCCGCCGGTGCGACGGTCGTCGTCAGTGCCCACGACGCGCTGCGCCGCGTGCCCACGGGCACGCGTACGGTGCGCTTGGTGGGCGGACGCGTGGCGGGCTCCGCGTGATTCGCGTCGCGCTGCTGGTGGCGCGGAAGGATCTTCGCATCGAAGGTCGTAGTCGCGTCTTGTTGTGGCAGGTTGTGCCCTTTGGCGCGATGGCGCTGCTGCTCGCCGGGCTCGCGCTCGGTCCCACCCAGGCGGGACACTCGAGTGCCGCGCCGGGTCTGTTCTACCTCGTGATGTTGTTCGTCACGCTGCTCATGGTGGCGCGTTCGCGCGCGATTGAGTCGCGACCGGGCACGCGGGCCTCGATTGACACCTTGGGACTCGACCCGGCGAGCATATTTCTCGGTAAGGCGCTCGCCCTCGCGGTGGAGCTGTGGGTGACGGGCGCGCTGCTGCTCGCCGGCACGGTGGTGGTCTTGCACACGAGTCTGCACGGCACCCTGGTCGGGGCCCCGAACGTCGTCGTGACCCTCGCGGCGCTCGCGGCCGCGGGCGTCTTGCACGGCGCCCTCAGCGGGTCGAGCGAGGGTGCGGCGACGCTACTGCCGATGCTCTCCTTACCGGCGTTTTCGCCGTTGCTGATCGCCGGCGAGCGCGCCTACAGCGCCGCGCTGCACGGTGGCGCACTCTGGGAGTGGTGGACAATCTCGCTGGTCGCGCTGGCCGCGTACCTCGGCCTGGGCGTTCTCCTTTACGGTGTTCTGGAAGAATCATGATGAAACAGCTCGTCGCGCGCCTCCTCGGCCCACTCACGCTCCTACTCCTAGCGCTCACCTTCTGGCTCGGCCTTTGGGTAACGCCGCCCGATCGCGTCCAGGGCAACCTGGTGCGACTCGTCTACGTACACCCCGCGATCGCCTGGGTCGCGCTCTACGTCTCCTTTGGCACCGCGACCATCGCGAGCGTGCTCTATCTGTGGCGCCGTACCCGTTCACTCGTCGCCGACCGGGTCGCCG
>NCBD01000116.1 GCA_002255315.1 Actinobacteria bacterium 21-64-8
TGCTCGTGGCCCTGCTCGGCGGCGGCTATCTCTACGCGAATTGGCGCTTCGGTCAGATTCACCGGATCACCGTGGCGGGCGAAGCGCTCCAGCCCATTTCGGGCCAGCCCTTTAACATCCTCGTGATCGGCTCGGACTCGCGCGCGGGCCTGACCGGCGCGGTGGCGGCCCAGACCGGCGCCTCCTCGGGTTCGGTGGCGGGTCAGCGCAGCGACGTGGTGAAGATCGTCCACGTCGATCCGATCAACAACACCATCTCGCTCATCTCGATCCCCCGCGACACGATGGTGACCCTGCTCGCCAACCAGTCGCTCTACGGAAAGTTCAACCGTATCAACGTCAACTTCGGCAACGGCCCCTCCCTGCTCGTCCAGACCATCGAGGCGAACTTCGGCATCCCCATCCACGACACGGTCGTGGTGAGCTTCGCGGGGATGATCAACGTCGCCGACGCCATTGGCGGGGTCTACTTGGACTTTCCCTACCCCTCGGCCGATCCCTACTCGGGACTGCGCATACCCCACGCGGGGTGTCAATTAATCAAGGGCTTTGAGGCGCTCGCCGTGACGCGTAGTCGACACTTTTACTACGACGTGCACGGCAATGGTCGCTGGCCGGGGGACACCGCGTCGCCCGCGACGCTCGCGGCCGCGGGCTGGGTCTACGACCCGACGAGCGACTTCGGTCGCATTGACCGCCAGAACGCGTTTCTTCGCGCGATGCTCAGCCGCGCGAAGAGTCTCTATAACCCACTCACGATCAACTCGTTCTTGTCTAACATTCCCCAGGGCATCACCCTCGATTCGAAGTTCTCGTTGAACGAACTCATCGGCCTCGCGGTGCGCTTTCACAACATCGGACCCAACACCATTCAGACCTACACCTTGCCGACGGTGCCCGGCGTGAATCCCATTGACGGTGACGTGCTCTACGTGCAACAACCGGCCGCCCAGCAGCTCTTCGCGAACGTCTTCGGCAACGAACTCACGAACCCGACGAATCCGCCGCCTAACGCCGCCCTGCAAACCCCGCCGCCGCCGGTCGTGACGACCACTACTACGACGACGACCATTCCCGCGACCGGGTCCTCGACCACGCTGTCGCACTCGACGAAGCCCCCCTCGACGACGCCCAACGCCTCGCTCGCCTTGCCGCCCTTTGACCCGGTGCCCTGTACGCCCTAGTTAGGCGAGTTCGTCGAGCCCCTGGCTGAGGGTGTTCCACGCGAGGGTGGCGCACTTGATGCGCACGGGAAACTTGACTACGCCCGCGAGCGCGGCAATCTCGCCGAGTTCGCGCAGTCGCGCGATTTGGCTCGTCGACTCTTCGTCGCTGAGCGAGGTTTCGTGACGCAGCATCATGGACTTGAACTCCGTGATCGCGTGGCGTACTTCGTCGAGTGATTTACCCTTGACGGCCACGCTCATCAACGACGACGAGGCCTGCGAGATCGAACAGCCGTGACCCGAGAGCTTGAGGTCCACGACGGCGTCACCCTCGACGAGGAGATCAATTGTGATTTCGTCGCCACAGAGGGGATTAAAACCTTCGACGCGGTGCGCCGGCGGGGAGACCAGTTGGCCCCGGTTACGCGGTGAGCGGTAGTGATCGAGGATGATTTCGCGGTAGAGATCGTCGAGATTAGACACGGCTATCCAAAGAGTTTGATCGCGTGATCGAGCGCTTCAATGAGCACGTCGGTATCCGCGGTGAGTGAGTAGGGACCAAAGGAGGCTCGCGCCGTCGCGACGAGCCCGAATCGCCGCATGAGGGGCTTCGCGCAGTGGTGTCCGGGTCGCACGCAGACCCCAAATTCGTCGAGTACCTGGGCGACGTCGTGGGCGTGCACGCCCTCTACGTCGAGACTGATGACCCCACCGCGCGCGTCGGTCGTCGTGGGGCCAATGATTCGTACGCGTCCCGAGAAGTTCGATTCGAGGCGAGCCAGTGCGTCGGCCGTCAGCATCTTTTCGTGCGCGACGACGTGTTCGAGGCCCAAGTATTCGAGGTAGCGCACCGCCGCGCTGAGACCAACGGCTTCGGCGATGGGCGGCGTGCCGGCTTCGAACTTGGCCGGTCCGCGCGCGGGCAGGTAGCCGTCGGTTCGCACGTCGGCAATCATGCCCCCGCCGCCTAAGAACGGCGGCATCGCTTCGAGGAGTTTCTCACGGGCCCAAAAGACGCCCAGACCGGTCGGCCCGAGCATTTTGTGCGCCGAAAAGGCCGCGAAGTCGACGTCGAGCGACGCGACGTCGAGTCCGGCGTGCGCCACCGACTGGGCGGCGTCGACGGCAATGAGCGCCCCGCGGCGGTGCGCGGCGTCGGCGAGTTCGCGCAGCGGATTGATCGTGCCCAGCACATTGGACATCGCGGTGACCGACAGCAACTTCACGCCACGCAGGTCGTCGTCGAGTGTGGATAGGTCGAGACGAAAGTCGTCGGTGACCTTCAAGAAACGCACTTCGACGCCCGTCACGTCACGCAACTGGAACCAGGGCACGATGTTGGCGTGGTGTTCCATCTCGCTGACTAAGACGACGTCGCCGGCCCGTAGATTCGCCATCCCCCACGACTTGGCGAGCAAATTGAACGACTCGGTCGCGTTCTTTGTGAAGACGATCTCCTCGGCGCCACCGGGAGCGTTGATGAATCGGGCCACGGCGGCGCGCGCGCCCTCGTAGGCGTCGGTTGCCTCGTTGGCCGTCTGGTAGACCCCGCGGTGCACGTTCGCGTGTCGCAGTTCGTAGTAGCGACTCATCGCCTCAATGACCGAACGCGGCGGCAGCGAACTCGCCGCCGAATCGAGGTAGGTGAGGGGGTGATCGTTGATGACGCGCAGGAACTCTGGCGTGTCGGCACGAACGCGCTTGGCCGAAAAGGTGCTCACGCGACCGCCGGACGCAGCGCGTCGTAACCGTCTCGTTCGATGCGCTCGGCTACTTCGGATCCACCCGAGGTGACCACGCGTCCGTCAATTAAGACGTGGACTTGGTCGGGGACAATCTCTTCTAAGAGCTTCACGTAGTGCGTGACGACGAGCACACCCATCGTGGGCAGTTCACTGCGCACGGTACGCACGCCCTTGGCGACGACGCGCAGCGCGTCAATGTCGAGACCCGAGTCGGTCTCATCTAAGAGCGCGACGATTGGTTCTAGAAGGGCCATCTGCAGTACCTCGTTACGCTTGCGCTCGCCACCCGAGAAGCCCTCGTTGAGGTGGCGTTCGGCGAAGGCCGCGTCCATGCCGAGGCGGTCCATCCACTCGGCGAGGTCGAGGCGAACTTCTAGCACGCTTAACTCGTCGAGGCCCTTGCGCGCGGCGATCGCTTGGCGAAGAAATTGGATGACCGAGACGCCACTGATGGACTCGGGGTATTGGAAGGCCAAGAAGATGCCCGCGCGAGCGCGCTCGTCGGGTGACCACTTCGAAATGTCCTGACCGCGAAAGAGAATGGTTCCTTGCGTCACGACGTAGCCGGGGTGTCCCATGACGACGTTGGCGAGGGTTGACTTGCCCGCACCGTTGGGGCCCATCAGCGCGTGGACTTCACCTTCGCCCACGACCAGGTCGACGCCACGAAGAATGGGGCTGCCCTCGGCGCTGACGTGGAGGTTTTGGAGCTCAAGAACGGGTGTGGACACGGAGTTAATCATACTGGCGGGTGAGAAATAGGGCTCCGAGTCGACCGCGCGAGCAGCGTGGCATACGCTGCTCGCGCGGGCTCTGCGCCAGTGGGTCGCAGGGGGCTTCGGCGAACGATGGTGGTCACCGACG